>CALMCK010000047.1 GCA_937862845.1 uncultured Burkholderiaceae bacterium
AGAACGGCAGCTTCCCAAGCTTCATACGAGGGTTCGATTCCCTTCACCCGCTCCACATAAAGCATCGAAAAACGGACAGGTGGATGAGTGGTTTAAGTCGCACGCCTGGAAAGCGTGTGTGGGTTCATAGCCCACCGGGGGTTCGAATCCCCCCTTGTCCGCCAAATACCCAAAGCCGCAGAGCTGACTCTGCGGCTTTTGTGTCACGTAAATGTATGCCAATCAATTCATTTAAATTTCAACTCAATATCCATTCAACATCAAGCAAAAAATCACATGAACGCACAGACCCAAATACACGATACCCTTATTCACGCTCGCTGGTTGCTCACCGTTGAGAACGATACAATACTCGAAAACCACAGCGTCGCGGTGACCGATGGTGTGATTAGTGCGTTGTTGCCGACCGCTGAAGCGGGTGCGTTGGTGGCGAAGGAGACCATCACACTGGACAACCACGTGTTGATGCCAGGCTTGATTAACTTGCATGGACACTCAGCGATGACGCTGCTGCGCGGTTATGCCGATGACAAGCAGCTCATGGATTGGTTGCAAAACCACATCTGGCCAGCAGAAGGCAAGCATGTGGATGATTCGTTTGTTTATGACGGCAGTCTGATTGGCATGGCAGAGATGCTGCGCAGTGGCACGACGACGATTAACGACATGTATTTTTTCCATGATGCGGTCGCACGCGCGGGCGTGGCATCGGGCATGCGCACATTTGTCGGTTGCTCGATTTTAGAGTTCCCAACCAATTACGCAAAAAATGCAGACGAGTACATCAGCCGTGCCATGCGCGAGCGTGAAGCGTATTTGGACAATCCGTTGGTTGCGTTTACCCTCGCGCCACACGCACCGTATACCGTGGCAGATGAGACTTTCCGTAAAATCACACAGATTGTGCAGGAGCAAGACATGCTCGCACATTGCCACATCCACGAGACCATGGACGAAGTCAATACCAGCCTTAAAGAGCACGGCAAACGTCCGCTTGCTCGCCTCAACGACATCGGCTTTCTCGACACCAAGCTCATCGCCGCCCACATGGTGCATTTGACCGATGATGAAATCGCTCTGGCCGCCGCCAAAAACATCAGCGTCGCGCACAACCCGACCTCAAATATGAAGCTCGCTTCAGGCATTGCACCGATTGTCAAAATGATGAATGCAGGCATCAATGTCGGTGTCGGCACCGACGGCGCCGCATCAAACAACAAGCTCGACATGCTCGCCGAAACGCGTCAAACCGCATTGCTCGCCAAAGTCGGCACGCTTAATCCGACCGACGTGCCCGCATTCCAAGCCATTCAAATGGCCACCATCAACGGCGCACGTGCGTTGCACATGGATGATAAAGTCGGCAGCGTCAAGCTCGGCAAGCAGGCCGACCTCATCGCCATTGACATGAGTGAGCTCGAAACCGCGCCAACATTTGACGTGATTTCACACATCGTCTACGCCGCCGGTCGTGAAAACGTCAGCCACACATGGGTCAACGGCCGTTGCTTGCTCAACAATCGTCAGCTCACCACATTGGATGCAGATGAGTTAAAACACAAAGCAGGTCAGTGGCGCGCACGCATCGCAGGTTAAAAACACCGTTGTTTCCGCCCATTTCGTTTACAATATGGCGCATCGAACGCACATGAACCCATGTGCATTTTTAATTTGAAACCCAACGAGGTCAGTATGAAATCCATCAAAATCGGTATCGCAGGCACAGGCGTGGTCGCCAGTGGTGTGGTCAATATTTTAAAGCGCAACGCAGACGAAATCAGCCGCCGCGCAGGCCGCGATATCGAAGTCGCCGTGGTATCGAGTCGCACGCGCAGTAAAGCCGAAGCGCTGGTGGGCGCATGTGTCGAGATTGTCGATGACATCATGGCCGTCGCGCGCCACCCTGATGTGGATATTGTGATTGAAACCATGGGCGGCTACGAACCTGCGCGCACATTTGTTTTAGAAGCGATTGCTCATGGCAAACACGTCGTCACCGCCAATAAAGCACTGCTCGCTGAACACGGCAACGAAATATTCAAAGCCGCGCAAGCAGCTGGCGTCACCGTCGCATTTGAAGCCGCCGTCGCAGGTGGTATCCCCGTGATTAAAGCACTGCGCGAAGGTCTGTCGGCCAACCGCATCGAGTGGATTGCAGGCATCATCAACGGCACCACGAATTTTATCCTCACCCAAATGCGCGAAAAAGGCTGGACTTTCGACGCCGCCCTTAAAGTCGCCCAAGAGCTCGGCTACGCCGAAGCCGACCCGACCTTTGACGTCGAAGGCGTCGACGCCGCCCATAAAATCACCCTCATGAGCGCCATCGCTTTTGGTGTGCCGATTGACTTTAAAGCCGCCAGCATCGAAGGCATCTCCAAGCTCGCCGCCACAGACATCGCCTACGCAGAAAAATTTGGCTACCGCATCAAACTGCTCGGCATCACCAAAAGAGTTCAAAACGGCACCACCGATGGCATCGAATTGCGCGTCCACCCGACGCTCATTCCAGAGTCTCGCCTCATCGCGAATGTCAACGGCGTCATGAACGCCGTCCTCGTCAAAGGCGACGCCGTCGGCGCCACGCTCTACTACGGCGCAGGTGCTGGCGCAGAGCCGACAGGCTCATCGGTTGTCGCAGACCTTATTGACGTCACACGCACCATCACCGCAGACCCAGAGCACCGCGTCCCGCACCTCGCATTCCAGCCAGACGCATTGGCCAACACCCCCATGCTGCCATTGTCAGCGGTTCAGACACGCTAC
>CALMCK010000048.1 GCA_937862845.1 uncultured Burkholderiaceae bacterium
GCCAAATCATTTCTCCAATGAGTTTGCGCGCTGAGAAGTCACCCGTTTGCTCTGGCGTGGCCATTTCATTCTGAAACAACTCGTCGCGTATTTGCCCTTGGGTCACACGTTCTGCGAAGTCGGTGATTTTAGGGGGCCGTCCAAATTCACGCCACAAGGTGCGCGCCAAATATGCCAAAGCCAGCATGAGGGGGATGAGTACAAAAATAATAATGATGTGTGTGGTGGTCATGCGGGCATTTTCTCACAATTATCTCTGCGCCGTGTTGTGGTGACGCAACCAAAAAAGAGGCTGCCCGAAGGCAGCCGAATCACACAAATACAATACTGAAAAAATCAAAATCTAAAATCAAATCAAAATCAACGCACACATCACAGCATCACAGTGGCAAATCGCTCTCGCCCATCAACTGCGCGTCAACAAAATGTGCGGCTTGGCGGCCTTCACGAATCGCCCACACAACCAACGACTGACCGCGGCGCACGTCACCGGCGACAAATACTTTATCCACGTTGGTGCGGTATGCCGCTGCACCGTCGGTGCGTGCAGCTGCGTTGCTGCGTGCGTCTTTGTCGATGCCAAACGCATCAAGGACGGACTGCGCGGGATGCACGAACCCCATGGCGAGCAAGACGAGGTCGGCTTTGATTTCAAACTCGCTGCCTTCGACTTCGACCATTTTGCCGTTGACGAATTCAACGCGTGCGCACAGAAGCTTTTCAACTTTACCGTTTTTACCGATAAAGGCTTTGGTGGTCACAGACCAGTCGCGCTCACAGCCTTCGTCATGGCTTGACGAGGTGCGCATTTTCATCGGCCAATACGGCCAGACGCTGGTGGATGACTTATCCTCCAACTCGCGTGGACGCGGCATGACTTCAAACTGCGTGACCGATTTGGCGCCGTGTCGATTCGATGTGCCGACACAGTCACTGCCTGTGTCGCCGCCGCCGATGACGACGACGTGCTTGCCTTTGGCATTGATCGGGTTGTCGCCATCGCCTGCGACCATTTGGTTCTGTGGAATCAGCCACTCGAGCGCATAGTGCACGCCTTTTAAATCACGCCCAGGTGCGGGCAAATCACGAGGTGTCTCCGAGCCGATGGCCAACACGACCGCGTCAAACTGCATTTTTAATTCCTCGACGCTGATGCTGCTCGATGCGCCGTTGGCGGCACCTGCCGGGAACTCGTCGGTGGCAACGCTGACGCCCGTTTTAAAGGTCACGCCTTCATCGACCATTTGACCCATGCGGCGATCGATGAGCCATTTTTCGAGTTTGAAATCAGGAATGCCGTAGCGCAACAATCCACCGATTCGAGAGTTTTTTTCAAACACGGTCACGTCATGTCCCACGCGTGCGAGCTGTTGTGCGCAGGCCAAACCAGCAGGACCCGAGCCGACGATGGCGATTTTTTTGCCTGTTTTGATGGCTGGTTTTTGTGGCGCAATCCAGTTGTTGGTCCATGCTTTGTCGATGATGGCTTGCTCGATGGACTTGATGCCGACCGCGTCGTTGTTGATGTTCAGCGTGCAGGCCGCTTCACATGGCGCTGGGCAAATGCGACCGGTAAATTCTGGAAAGTTATTGGTCAACGACAACACCTCAAGCGCGCCTTGCCAATCTTGTTGATACACAAGGTCATTGAAATCAGGAATGATGTTGTTAATCGGGCAGCCGTTGTGGCAAAAAGGGATGCCGCAGTCCATGCAACGCGCGCCTTGCTTGGCGACGTCGGCGTCGCTCAATGCGTGCACGAACTCTTTGTAATGTTTGACGCGGTTGTCGGGTGCTTCGTAGAGCGGATAGATGCGCGCTTGTTCGAGAAAGCCTGTGATTTTACCCATGATGTATTTTCCTTTTTCAAAAAAGTGGATGCTTTTTTGGTGATTCTAATCTGTCAATATGTCTGATGCGTCAACCCTGATTGTCGCCCGCGTGACCCGCTCATGCGCGTCACGCGAATGACTTACGCCGCCGCTTCACTCGCCTGCGCTGCTTTTTCGAGCACTTTACGGTAGTCGATGGGCATGACTTTGACAAAGTGTCCCAACTCGTTTGCCCAGTCGTCTAAAATCTCGCGGGCACGCTCTGAACCTGTGAATTTGAAGTGGTTTTCAATCATGGTTTTCAAATTCACTTCGTCCGATGCTGGCTCGGCTTCGCCGTTCAAACGATGCCACACAGCATCTTTGGTTTTTTGCTCGGCCGTGTTGAGCACTTGGGTCAGAGCAACCATGCTGGTGTTGCACTTCACGGCAAACTCAGCGTGCGGGTCATACACATACGCCACGCCGCCGCTCATGCCTGCGGCGAAGTTGCGCCCAGTCTCGCCCAGCACCACGACTGTGCCGCCCGTCATGTATTCGCAACCATGGTCGCCCGTGCCTTCGACGACGGCCGCCGCGCCTGAGTTGCGCACGGCGAAACGCTCGCCCGCCACGCCGCTCAAATACGCTTGCCCTGCAATCGCGCCATACAATACGGTGTTGCCGACGATGATGTTTTCGTGTGACGCACCACGGAATGAGTTGTTTGGACGAACGATGATGCGACCGCCAGACAAGCCTTTGCCCACGTAGTCATTCGCCTCGCCGACCAAATCAAATGTCACGCCTTGCGCGAGAAACGCCGCAAAACTTTGTCCCGCTGTGCCATTCATTTGAATGTGAATCGTGTCGTCAGGCAAGCCCGCGTGGCCATAACGGCGTGCCACTTGACCCGAAAGCATGGCGCCGATGGAGCGGTTTTGGTTGCGCACGGTTTGGATGAATGACACGGCCTTGCCTTCGCTCAGGGCGGGCTCGGATTGGGCGATGAGTTGATTGTCCAGCGCATTGTCCAAGCCGTGGTCTTGCGTTAAGGTTTGGTGGCTGGTGTCGCCCTCGCCGTTCGGTACTTGGTGGAAAATGCGTGAAAAATTCAAGCCTTTGGCTTTCCAATGCTCAACGCCTTGACGCATGTCCAGCATGTCGGCACGGCCCACCAATTCTTCAAATGTGCGTGCGCCGAGCTGCGCCATCAACTCGCGCACTTCTTCGGCGATGAAGAAGAAATAATTCACCACGTGCTCGGGCTGGCCTGTGAACTTGGCGCGCAGTGTCGGGTCTTGTGTCGCCACACCGACAGGGCAGGTGTTGAGGTGGCATTTGCGCATCATGATGCAACCTTCAACAACCAGTGGTGCGGTGGCAAAACCGAATTCTTCTGCACCGAGCAATGCGCCGATGACCACGTCACGACCCGTTTTAATCTGACCATCGACCTGCACAATCACGCGTGAGCGCAGACGATTGAGCACCAAAGTTTGTTGTGTCTCGGCCAATCCGAGCTCCCACGGCGCGCCTGCGTTTTTGATGGATGAGACCGGCGATGCGCCCGTGCCGCCGTCGTGACCCGCGATGACGATGTGGTCTGCTTTGGCTTTCGCGACACCTGCTGCGACTGTACCGACGCCTTTTTCGGCCACCAACTTGACTGAAATCGAAGAGGCCGGATTGACGTTTTTCAAGTCATGAATCAATTGCGCCAAATCCTCAATCGAATAAATATCATGGTGTGGCGGCGGCGAAATCAAGCCAACACCCGGTGTCGAGTGACGCAGTGCGCCGATGTATTCAGAGACTTTACCACCCGGCAATTGTCCGCCTTCACCTGGTTTTGCACCCTGTGCCATTTTGATTTGAATCTGATCAGCAGATGAGAGGTATTCGGCGGTCACGCCAAAACGACCCGATGCCACTTGCTTGATTCGTGAGCGCAATGAATCGCCGTCGCGCAGTGGGATGTGCGTCAAAATGTGTTCTTTACCGATGACATCGGCAATGCTTGAACCATCCACGATGCCGCTTTTACCCGTCTGCATTTCGGTGCGATAGCGTTTCGGATCTTCACCACCCTCGCCCGTGTTTGACTTACCGCCGATGCGGTTCATCGCGACGGCCAATGTGGCGTGTGCTTCAGATGAAATCGAACCAAGGCTCATCGCCCCTGTGGCGAAGCGTTTGACGATTTCCGTTGCGGGTTCGACTTCGTCAATCGAAA
>CALMCK010000049.1 GCA_937862845.1 uncultured Burkholderiaceae bacterium
AGAGTTCAAAGGCACAGGTAATATGGAGCTCAGCCTCGACCGCCGCATGTCAGAAAAACGCGTCTACCCAGCCATCTGTCTGAACAAATCCTCAACGCGCCGCGAAGAGCTGTTGCTCAAACCTGATGTGTTGCAAAAAGTATGGATCCTTCGCAAGTTCTTATACGAAATGGACGACATCGCCGCGATGGAATTCATTTTGGATAAAATGAAACAAACGAAAAACAACTCCGAGTTTTTTGACATGATGAAACGCGGCGGTAAATAAGCCAGAGTAATCTTTTACTTTTACACAGCAATACAAAAAAGACGCGAAATTCGCGTCTTTTTTGCATTGCTGTCCACGTGTCTGTGCCCTAGAGCAGACCCTCAGATTAAATTTTTGAGTAAGCGAGCGTATAACCTGCATCACCTTTGACCGATAAATGCGCATTGACACCGACAGGCAGCGTGAGCTTATCGCGGACATGACCAAAGGCCAGGTCGGTGAGAATCGGCACATCGCATCGACTGCGCAAATGGGCAACCATCTGATCAAAATCATAGCCCGCATCATTGTCGTAGAGTTTGTAGCCATTGAATTGGCCGAGCACAATCGCACTTTGTGCCGCAAGCACACCTGCCTCACGCAGTTGATAGATGGCGCGCTCAATTCGGTACGGATGCTCGTTGATGTCTTCGAGAAACAAAATACCGCCTTTGACATCAGGCATGTATGGACTGCCGACCAGCTGTGAAATCATCGTTAGGTTGCCGCCCCACAGCGTGCCTTGTGCGTCAAATGCATCGGGTTGTGCGGTGGTGATTTGTGTGGCATCGGCGCCTGCGCCGAGCAACTCCCAAAAATGGTGCTGGGTAAAAGGCGAGAGCTTTTCTGCACCAAAGTCAAAACAAGCCATGGGACCCGCGTATGATGGCTTGCCTGTGAGCGCGAGATAAGCCAGTGTGAATGCGGTGAAATCACTGTGACCGATGAATCTGAGGTCAGCCGCCGCGAGTGCGGCAAAGTCGATACAGTCAAGAATGCGAGAGAGGCCATAACCACCGCGCAATGCCATGACCAAATCAGGTTTGTGTGCAGCGTGCTCATCGAGGGCGTATTTGGCCAGTGCGTTGATCTCGCTCGCTCGCTCATCGTCTGTGCCAGCAAAGCGCTGATGATGGCGCAGCGCGGCACTTTGACCTTTTACTCGCCAGTTTTTATTTTGAAAATAATCCACAGCACGAGCGACCGCGTCTTGGTCCTGCGGATCGCCCGACGGCGCGATGAGTTGGAGTGTGGGCATAACAACCTCTCAATAATGACAAGCGACGAGCCATGACATTGACTTAAATACCATGCTCAATCGTTAATGCCTTGGCTTTGCAAGTATTCTTCGTAATCGCCACGGAAGTCAACCAATGTGCCATCACCTTTGACTTCGATGATGCGCGTGGCGACACAATCGATGAATTGACGGTCATGCGAGACAATGAACACGGTGCCTGCATATTTTTCCAAAGCGAGTTGCAGCGACTCAATCGACTCCATGTCAAGGTGATTGGTCGGTTCATCAAGCATGAGGACGTTGTGACGGCCGAGCAACAAACGCCCGAAACTCATGCGGTGCTTTTCACCACCCGACAAAATCCGCACGTTTTTGGTGACATCGTCGCCAGAAAACAATAGTTTACCCAAGACACCACGGATGACTTGATCATCATCGCCTTGTTGACGGAACTGCCCCATCCAGTCGAACACCAGCTCTTCCGAGTCGAACTGTTCCGCAGCGTCCTGCGCCATGTAGCCGATGTCGGCATTTTCTGACCATTTGACTTTGCCTGAATCTGCGTCCAAATCGCCTTGCAAGACACGCAGCAAAGTGGTTTTACCGACGCCGTTGCCGCCAATGATGGCGACTTTGTCACCCGCATCAATCATGGTGGAAAACTTGGTGATGATCGGTTTGTCAAAGGCTTTGCTGACCGTTTCGACTTCCAAAGCCAAGCGATGCAGGACTTTGTTTTGCTCAAAACGGATGAATGGATTTTGGCGCGACGACGGCTTCATTTCGACCGTTTCGTCTTTGATTTTTTGAATCATTTTTGTGCGTGACGTGGCTTGACGCGCTTTGGCTTTGTTTGCTGCGAAGCGCTGGACGAATTCTTGCAACTCGGCAATGCGCTCTTTTGATTTCGAGTTTGCCGACATTTGACGGGCGCGCGCTTCAGCGGATGCCATCATGTAGTCGTCGTAATTGCCTGAATAAACCGTGAGCGTGCCGAAATCCATGTCGGCCATGTGTGTGCACACGCCGTTCAAAAAATGTCGGTCATGCGAAATAATAATCATGGTGCAGTCTTTAGCATCCAAGGCGTGCTCCAACCAACGAATGGTGTCGATGTCCAAGTTATTGGTTGGCTCATCGAGCAGCAACACATCTGGATTAGAGAACAAAGCCTGCGCCAACAACACCCGCACTTTGAGACCCGGCGGCACTGCAGACATCAAGCCTTGGTGCATCTCAATCGATAAACCAACGCCAAGCAACAGCTCGCCCGCACGGGCTTCTGCGGTGTAGCCATCGTATTGGGCAAACACGCCTTCGAGCTCAGCCGCTTTCATGTAATCGTCTTCAGTCGCTTCCATGTTGGCGTAAATCGCATCACGCTCGGTCATCGCGCCCCACATTTCGGTGTGGCCCATGAGCACGACATCAAGCACACGCAGTTCTTCGAAAGCGAACTGGTCTTGACGCAATTTACCCAAGCGCACGTTTGGCTCGATGATGACATTGCCCGCTGATGCGTCCAAATCACCACCGAGGATTTTCATGAATGTTGACTTACCACAGCCATTCGCGCCGATGAGGCCATAACGATTGCCCTCACCAAACTTAACATTGATGTTTTCAAAAAGTGGCTTCGCGCCGAATTGCATGGTGATGTTTGCTGCTGATAACAAAATAAACTCCGATAAACTGTTGTGATGTCTGCTAAAAAACCAAATACTCTGGGCATTTAAATCATACTTGCCAAAGTATATGTAAGGCCAAAGTATATGTAAGCGATATTAAATCGTTGCGGCCTTCACTTCGGCCAACAACTCTGGGTGAATCTTCACGCCATAACGCGCTCTCAGCACTTGATAGTAAGCCTGTAACTGCAGCTCACTGTCAATGCTGCCCCAGTATTGAGTCAAACCCGCCACCGCTGGGCTGCTCAAATCAAGTGGCGTGCCTTTGCCCACCACACGGATTAACTCAAGCTTGTCAGTGCCGCTGCTCAACATTAACGTCGGTGTATCCGCTGAGGTGGCAATTGTTTGGGCAAGCGTGCTTGAATCGAGGCCTTCACTTTGCATCAATGACACGGTTTGTTCTGTGCCAATCGAGCTGGCCGCATTCATGCCCGCAATTTTGGTTGTGTAGTCTGCACGAGCCGCAGCAATCGCGGCTTCGAGTTTAAGCGACTGCTCTATCGCCACTTGAACCGACTCAAAAGGCTGCAAGCCAGATGGCGTTTGTCTGAGGACTTTACCCACCACGAAATTATATTCATTGGCCTGCACGGGATTGCTGATGCCTTTACTCGCGACGTGTTCGCCTTTAAGCAGGGCTTCACGCACATTCGAGTTAACCAACGGTGTGTTTTGTAATTCTGGTTTGACGCTGCCAGACAACGACACGTCTTTTGCGCTGGCGATTGTGCCACCGAACTCTTTAACCAATGCGTTCAAATCACTTGGATTTTTAGCGACGGCCTCACCGACTTTTTGTGCCACATCATTCAGGCGGTCTTTGGCCACACTCGCCAACACACCTTTGGTTTGATTGGTGTCTTTGCGAATCGCCGCGTACTGCTCGGGCGTGCCCTCGCCAAGTGCTGCTTTAATGTCCTCGTCCGTAATCGCATAGTTTTCTGGCAATATCGGCATCACCGCATATTCAACATCTGACGAATCTGCCAATGTGTATTTCGCAGGGTCTTTATCGTATGCTGCCCGCACCTGTTCTTTTGTGACACTGGCTTTGGCCAGGTAAGGAGCGAGGTCGATGACTTGACGCTCAACCAATCGTGTTTGGCTAAAAATCTTGCCCAACACATCCGACTGCGCAAGTGGCATGCCCATTTGCGCAGACATTGAGGCTTCTAAAAGTTTTTTGGCCGACTCCACGCGAATATCCGCTTCATACGTGTCGATTGTTTTATTAAAAGCTTTAAGGTGGTTGGCATAGGCAGCCATATCAATGCTGCCATCTGCCGTTTTCTCCAAGCCTTTTATCAACGGGTCGTCATGCAGCGCTTTAATCAGCGCTGCATCGCTGACAGTCAGATGTTCAGACTTCACCGCCTCGTCCAGCAAGCTGTTGTTAATCATTAGATTCAAAAATGATTCACGCGCCTCAGGTGTGTCTAGAGTAGATGCATCCTCGCCAGACTGAGCGCTCATGCGATCGAGCTGTTGTTTGAAAGCATATTCAAATTGCTGTTTGGTGATGGACTGCGAACCCACCTCAGCCACATCTACTGAGCTCTGAGCAGAGCCGGCGAACATCTGCTGACCACCCGTGAAGACCAGCGCCACCGTGGCCAACACCAATAAAACCATCGTGAAACGTTTGTTGTTTTGAATATACTCAAACATGCTTTTCCTTATTTTTCCTTAATCAAGCGCATCGCGCCAATCCACTGCGTATTATAACTGTTTCACGTGGCCTTCGCAGTTTAAGTTGCGCTCAAACCACCAATAAAAAAGGCGAACCGATTCGGTTCACCTTTTTTACTACTGGCGGAGCGGACGGGACTCGAACCCGCGACCCCCGGCGTGACAGGCCGGTA
>CALMCK010000050.1 GCA_937862845.1 uncultured Burkholderiaceae bacterium
CGCGGCGAGACCCACACCGTTGGCGGCGTACATGGTCTCAGCCAAATCTGCGGCGAGCGTGCGGATTTTGGCAGTGACCTCTGTCACGGGTTTGGCGACTTTGTGCAAACGCGGATCGGGGAATTTTAAAATAGACAGAACGCTCATAATCTTTTACCATTTTTGTATATCATATTGCCAACAGGCAGCTTAACCAAATTTTTAAAAAGCCATCACACATGACCCCTCAAATCAAACGCCATTTTAACACAGCCGCACGTTTTCTCACTGTTTGCATTTTGGCAAGCAGCATGAGCGCACACGCACAAACCAGCACCGACAATACCGCAACGACAAACAGCGCCGACGCCTGCCCTTTGTTGTTTGACGCTGCCGCGAGCGGCATCAATGACGACGGTCAATACGGCTGGCGGTTTTCGCCCAACTCAAGCACAGCACGCGCCGCACTCGAGTCGCAGACGTTTTCTTTCGTGCATGCGCAAGAGCACCTGCTCATCACGGACACCGATGAAATTCTCGTGAAATTTCCAAAAACATCAAACCATCAAAGTGCCGAGACTTTTCCCATCGTGCGCATCACGCCGATTAAAACTGGGCGCTATCGCCCCGCGTTGGGCGACTTCATCGAAATCGTCGGACAAGCAGAGATGGACCGTGCCAGCGACATCATCGCCCTGCCCAGCACAGACGACACCGTGGTCACGCCGTTGCGCATCACACACGCTTACCGTGAGATTTTCCCCACCGATAAAATCCTCACGCGCGCCAGCATCTGCCATGACACCGCGATGGGTCCAACCAGCAGCCCTGTGACCATTGCCGACAACGCAACCGCACACAGCACCGCTTTGCTCAACCACCACATGATGGGCGTAGAAAAAACCGTATTCACCATCGACAAAGGCCTCAACCAAGGCGTGCAAGTCGGCCAAACATGGCGCTTGCTCGACACATTGGCCAAAGGCACCAACACCGCCAAGCCTTTTGGTGAGGCGCAGGTGGTGCAAGTGTTTGATGAGATGAGTGTGCTCATTGTCAATGAAGCTGCGCACGAAGTGCTGGTGGACACGTTGTTACAAATCAAAGCGCCCGCACCATGATTAAAATCAGCGAGGACGACCTCACCGATTGGCTGCAATTGCTGTGCACCGACGGCGTCGGCGACATGACGGCGCATAAATTGCTCACAGCGTTTGGCCTGCCGCTCAATGTGTTCAAACAAAGCCACACGACGCTGACCAAACTCGTCTCTGACAAAGTCGCGCGTGCCCTGCTCGCCGCGCCGAATGACGCGTTTCAAGCGCAACTCGAGACCACATTAAGCTGGCTTGCGCAACCCGAAAACCACATCCTCACACTCGACTCGACCGATTATCCACAACATCTGCTGACCACTGCCGATGCGCCGATGCTGCTGTATGCCAAAGGTCGGATTGAGTTGCTCAACGACCACCCCGCACTGGCCATCGTCGGCAGTCGCAATGCCACCACACAAGGCCTGAACAACGCCGAGCAATTCGCCCGCGAGCTCGCCTCGGGCGGTTTGAGCGTGGTGTCAGGATTGGCACTCGGCATCGACGCTGCTGCGCACCGTGGCGCGCTCGCCGCGCAGCATGCACACGCCTCGACCATCGCGGTCATCGGCACGGGTGCGGACATTATTTACCCCGCACGCAATCGCGACCTCGCCCATCAAATCGCCGAGCGCGGCGTCATTTTGAGCGAGTTTCCGCTCGGGTTTAAAGCATTGCCAAACAATTTCCCACGGCGCAATCGCATCATCTCTGGCTTATCGCGCGGCGTGCTGGTGGTTGAAGCCGCCCTGCAATCAGGCTCACTCATCACCGCTCGCCAAGCTGCCGAACAAAACCGCGAAGTCTTCGCCATCCCCGGCTCCATCCACTCGCCACTGGCGCGCGGCTGCCACAGTTTGATACGCCAAGGCGCCAAGCTGGTGGAGTCGGCCGCTGATATTTTAGAAGAATTGCAATTGCCCGCAGTCGCGTTGTTCAGCTCGACAGAGCGCACGCCAAACGGCACAGAAAACAACAGCGAAGCAGATGCAGACAGCCCCACGCAACAACTCATTTTAGACAAACTCGGGTTCGATCCATGTGACTTAGACAGCCTCGCCGAGCGCACTGGACTCTCCATCGCCGAGCTGTCGGGCGGGCTGATGATGCTGGAGTTGTCGGGCGTGGTGGAGAAGCGCGTGGGCAATGTGTACGCGCGCTTGGGTTAATTCGCCGTTTTGCGGTAAAATGGCGGATTATTCTCGCAACATTTTGAAAGCAGCTCAGTGGTCGACATCTTTTTTTACCTATTCGAAAACTTCACAGGCATCAACCAATGCCCCGATGCGCCGACGCTCGCGCGTCGCATGGCGTCCGACGGTTTTGAAGAACACGAAGTGCGTGCCGCCGTCAGCTGGATAGAGCAGCTGCGCCAGCCGCTGCCCATCACGCAATACCGCCGCATGCAGCCCATCAGCTTTCGCATTTATCATGCGTCCGAGCGCATCCAAATCAGCGACGCAGGTCTGAATCTGCTCTCGCAACTCGAACACGCGGGCAGCATCGACGCCATCACCCGCGAGCGCATCGTCGAGCGTTGCATGTTATTGCCCTACCCGATTGCTTCCGAAGAAGCATTTAAGGCTTTGCTGCTGACGATTTTATGGGCAGAAAATCTCGAAATCGACGAGCTGCTGTTGCATTCGTTGCTCGACCAAACCGATGACGTGCGGCATTAAATTTATATTTTTCACAATCAACTTCTGTGATTTTCTATGACACTCGCCACCTATTTATTGTTCATCCCGACCTGCCTCGCGCTCAACCTCGTGCCCGGCCCAAACAATGTGCTGTCGATGAACAACGCGACCCGCTTCGGGTTTCGTGCGGCATTCACGGCGGGCTCTGGTCGGCTGTTGGCATTCGCAGGCATGATTGTGTTGGCGGCGTTTGGTTTGGCGGCGGTGTTGGCGAGCTCTGCAGAGTTTTTCTTCATTCTAAAAATCGTCGGCGGTCTGTATTTGTTGTGGATTGCGCTGCAGATTTGGCGCAGCCCTGTCGCGGACATCGTATTGGCATCGGGCACAACGCTCGTGCCCACGCGCCGCCTCGCCTCCCAAGAATTCATCTGCGCGGCGAGCAACCCCAAAGCGATTTTGATTTTCACTGCGGTGTTCCCACAATTTCTCAACACATCACAAGGCGCGAACACGGCGCATCTGTTGCCGCAGTTTCTCATCATGGGCGTGACTTTTTTGGTGTTTGAATGGCTGACCATCGCGCTGTACGCCTACATGGGGCTGCATTTGCGCAAGGCATTGACCAGCGCCCGTGGTCAACGTCGTTTCAACCGCGCCAGTGGCGGCCTGCTCGGCGTGGTCGGTGTGGCGCTGCTGGCATCCAAAAATTAATAACAAAAAACGAAGCCCTGCAGCTTCGTTTTTTGTTTCTTGCGATGTTGGCACTGCGCTTATTTGCTCAATGACTCCAGCGCGGCGACTTGCTTTTCCAGCGCCTCGAGTTTTTCACGTGTGCGCACCAACATGGCGGCCTGCACATCAAACTCCTCACGCGTGACCACGTCCAAATTGCGCAGTGCGCTGGTCAGCATGGTTTTGGCGTTGTCGGTTAAATCTTTGAATGGGCTGTTTTTGCTTAAATTGTCGATGGTTTGCTCGATGGTTTGTTGCCATTGTGTGTTCATGAGGATTCCTTTCGGGCGCAAGGCCGCTTGGTATATAATAACGTCTTATTTTAACACCACTTTTTCAAAATTTTCACCGCGACGCATTTATAGTCGTCAAACAACGATTGAACCACATGACCCAAACAGCTGCAGCCCCAACAGATTTTTCCGTATTTAATTTAGATGAACGCCTGCAACGCGCCATCAACGATTCTGGTTACACAGTGCCCACGCCGATTCAGGCGCAAGCGATTCCTGTGGTGCTGACGGGGCAAGACGTGATGGGCTCGGCACAAACCGGTACAGGCAAAACCGCCAGCTTCACGCTGCCGATTTTACAAAAACTGCTGCCGCTCGCCTCCAGCAGCACCTCGCCCGCCCGCCATCCTGTGCGCGCACTGGTGCTGTGCCCGACGCGCGAGCTGGCGGTACAGGTCGCGGACAATGCGGTCAAATACGCCAAGCATTCACCCATCCGCACCGCCGTGGTGTTCGGCGGTATGGACTTTAAATCTCAAACCCCCGCCTTGCGTGCGGGCGTCGAGTTTCTCGTCGCCACACCAGGTCGCTTGCTCGACCACCTCGAGCAAGGCAATGTCTCATTGGCACAAGTCCAATATCTGGTGTTAGACGAAGCCGACCGCATGCTCGACATGGGCTTTTTGCCCGACTTGCAACGGATTTTGAACTTACTGCCCAAGTCACGCCAAACTTTATTATTCTCTGCAACCTTCTCACCAGAGATTCGCAAACTCGCACAGTCGTATCAAAACAATCCCGTCACGATTGAAACCGCGCAGCGCAACGCGACCTCAAACAACGTCACACAAACCGCGTACCAAGTCACCGCCGACGACAAACGCCGCTCACTGGTTCACTTGATTCGCTCTGAAAACGTCGAGCAAGCAATTATTTTCGTCAACAAAAAACTCGAAGCGCGCTCGCTCACCCGATTTTTACAACAAGAAAAAGTCGATGCACGCGCCCTGCATGGCGACCAAACTCAAAACGAGCGACTCGCCACATTGGAAGACTTCAAAAAAGGTCAGGTCAAAATCATGGTCGCCACCGACGTCGCCGCGCGGGGTTTGGACATTTCTGACATGCCATGCGTGATTAACTACGATTTGCCGTTTTCTGCCGAAGACTACGTCCACCGCATCGGCCGCACAGGCCGCGCAGGCGCGACAGGCCGCGCCATGGCGCTGGTCACCGAGCGCGACAACAAGCTGCTTGAAGCCATCATCAAACTCATCAAAAAACCGATTGAAATCTGCCCACTCGAATTGCCCACCGTCGGCCTGCGCCGCACAACGAGCACCGAGCACAGCGAACGGCCACCAAGACCCGAACGCAGTGAGCGTCCACGCCACACCGAACGAGCCGCGCCGCACCGCGCACGCACAGAAAACGATTTTGAAATGGACCGCCTGCGCAGTAAAATCCGCCTGTCCAACGATGCGTTTTTTGACAAGCCTTACACACCATCAACCAACACCACAACAGCCGACTCATCCGAGGCGAGCCTGCTGGATAAAAAGCTCGAGAAAAAAACCGTGCCCGCACTGTTTGTGCGCAAAAAATAACCGACGACATGACACAACGTGTGTGTCGCCGCCCCAAAATCCCGAACCAGATTCGGGATTTTTAACGCCCGCCATATTTCACACTCTCCCAAGCTTCGGCACAAGAACCAGCGACAACGGTGGGCGCCCGCAATCTGTGTTACACTGTCGTTTCCAAATTCTGTGAGTACCAAACTGGGGGCGACATGGCTTCGACGTGGGTTGCAAAGCGGATGAGGGCATGCCGAGGACTGTTCACCTCGTAAATCAAACAGAAACTTTTAAACGCAAACAACAAGCGTTTCGCTTTAGCAGCCTAAGGCTGTTAGCCGTTGCCCTCGATTGTCTTTGGTTGAGATCAGCAACGTTATTCACAAAGAACCGACTTGAGTTGGGCCGCTTAACTCAAGTTTAAATCCAAGGTGGCTCGCGTGTTGAGTGCTTGCTCGGTTGGTGCAAGACACGTTAAATTTTAAACAACTGAGATAAGCATGTAGAACTCTTCGTAGAGGGCTTGCGGACGCGGGTTCGATTCCCGCCGTCTCCACCAAACCATAAAAAACCACCCGAATTTGGGTGGTTTTTTATGGTCACATATCCACATGAAAGTACGCATTCTAAAATGAAAAAATTAACCATCATCGGTCTGGGCGATGTCGCGCGACGCGCTTTGCCTTTACTGTCAAACTGGTCGCTCGAAGCAACGACGCGCGCCGATTTGGATTTGGATGCGGCGGATTTTAGCGGTTTGTCTGAATCACCTGCTGCGGTGCTGTACACGGCGCCACCGCCCAGCACAGGGATGCACGACACACGATTGGCGGCGCTGATTGACTTTTGGCAAGGCAGTGCGGCACATCGACCCGCCCATGTGGTGTACATCAGCACGACGGGCGTGTACGGTAACTGCGCGGGTGCGCGGGTGGATGAGTCACGTGCGGTACGGCCTGAGAGTGCGCGGGCGATTCGGCGGGTGGATGCGGAGCGGCGTTTGATTGAGTTTGCGTCTGAGCATGAAATGTCTTTGAGCATTTTGCGTGCACCTGGGATTTATGCTTTGGAGCGTTTGCCGTTGGCGCGCTTGCGGGCGGGGCGTTCGGTGTTGTGCGCGGCGGACGATGGTTTTAGCAACCACATTCACGCGGATGATTTGGCCGCGATGTGTGTGGCGGCTTTAAATCAGCCTTGCGGTATTGAGGTGTTCAATGCCTGCGATGATGCGCCATTGCCGATGGCCGATTGGTTCTGTTTGTTGGCGCAGGCGGCGGGCTTGCCTGAACCTGTGCGCTTGAGTGCGGCGCAAATGCAGCTGGAGGCGGATGAGACGACGTGGAGTTTCATGCGTGAATCGCGCCGCATTCGCAATGATAAAATTAAAAGCGTGCTGGGCGTGGTGCTGCGTTATCCGTGTGTGCAAGATTTTGTGCGCGCGCATGCGCATGAGATTCGTGCACTGTGATGCATTTGTGCGTGCGTTCTGCTGCAATCAAAAAAGCGCCCAAGGGCGCTTTTTTGTTTGAGTGATTAACGATGAATCACACGCCGAGTGCGCTGAGCACGGCGGCGTAATTTGGCTCGTCGGAGATGTTGTTGACCAACTCGCTGTGGATGACTTTTCCTGCTTCGTCAATCACCAACACGCCGCGCGCGAGGACGCCTGCGAGTGGGCCGTCGGTGAGGTTCATGCCATAGTCGGCGCCAAAGCTTGAGCGAAATGATGACAGCGTGTGGACGTTTTCAATGCCTTCGGCGGCGCAAAAGCGCGTGAGTGCGAACGGTAAGTCAGCAGACACGGTGACGACATTGATGCCGGGATGCGCGGTGACTTCTTGGTTGAACTTTCGCGTCGAGGTCGCGCAGGTCGGTGTGTCGATGGATGGAAACATGCTGACGACGACTTTTTTGCCCGCGAAGTCTGACAATTGAACCTCGCCGAGCTGTGCGTTGACGAGGGTGAATGCAGGTGCGCTGCTGCCGATGGCTGGCAATTCGCCAGATGTGTTGACAGGATTGCCGCGCAATAATACTTGTGCCATGTGATTTCCTTGGTGGGTTGATGTCGCTCATTATAACCAAGCTCTGGCGGTTGTGCTGGCGGCGACAATTGTGTCGATTGGCGTTATAATGACGGTCTACTAATTTGCACCAAGGAAGCGCACCATGAGTCTGACCGCCACTGCCCACAATCCGCTGTTTGCCACTGCGCCCCAAGCCTCGCCAGAGGACATGGTGGCCATCGCACAAGCGGGATTTAAAACCGTGATATGCAACCGCCCTGACTTCGAAGGCGGCGCGGAACAACCGACCATCGAGCAAATGCACGCAGCAGCGACGGCGGCGGGTTTGGCGTTTATTGCGCAACCATTTTCGGGCGCGTCGATGACGCAAGCCACCGCCGAAGAATTCGCGGCACACGTCGCAGCGGCGGACAAACCGATTTTGGCATACTGCCGCACAGGCACGCGTTGCGCCAACATTTATCAAGCCGCAGTGGGCTTGGGTTTACTGGACCCGACCACCATGAGCAGCGCAGTTTAACAACAGGGGAGACACATGACCACACGACAACACGACATCGTTATCGTTGGTGCAGGCTCGGGCGGCATTGCGCTCGCCGCGAGCTTGCTCAAACGCCAACCCAAACTCGACATCGCCATCATCGAGCCATCGGACAAACACTATTACCAACCCGCTTGGACGCTGGTCGGCGGTGGTGAATACGACATCGCGGACAGCGTGCGCACCATGCACTCGGTCATGCCAAACCACGCACAGTGGCTGCAGACGGCCGTGACTTCATTTGATCCAGACGCATCGACCGTGACCTGTGACAACGGCGATGTGATCGAGTATCAGCAACTCATCGTGGCCGCTGGATTGGCATTGCTTTGGGATTCAATACCAGGCTTGGTCGAGACGCTGGGCAAAAACGGTGTGTGCTCGAACTACTCTGCCGAATTCGCCCCAAGCACGTGGCAAAACGTCAAAAACCTCAAAGCGGGCACCGCTTTATTCACCATGCCGATGGTGCCGATTAAATGCGCGGGCGCGCCGCAAAAAGCGCTTTACCTGTCAGCTTCGCATTGGGAAAAACAAGGCACGCTGGCCAACACACAGATTGAGTTTCACAACGCGGGCGGCGCATTGTTCAGCGTCGCTGCATTTGTGCCAAACTTAGAAAAACAAATGGCGAGCTACGGCGCACAAGTCAATCTCGGTTCCAATTTAGTCGCCGTCGATGGCGCATCGCAAACCGCATGGTTTGAGTCCAAAGATGCCGAAGGCAATGTGCAACGCAGCGAGAGAAAATTCGACATGCTGCACGTCGTCCCGCCACAAAAACCGCATGCTTTCATCAAAAACAGCCCGCTGGCGAACGCCGATGGTTGGGTCGAAGTCGACCAAGGCACACTGCAACACACCCGCTATCCAAACGTGTTCGGCCTCGGCGACTGCATGAGCGCACCGAACTCTAAAACCACTGCGGCGATTCGCAAACAAGTCATCATCGTCGCCGAAAATCTGCTCGCCCTGCGCGCTGCGCGACCGATGCTGAGCCAATACGATGGCTACAGTGCCTGCCCCATCACCGTCGGCCGCGACCAACTCATCCTCGCAGAGTTCGGCTACAATGGTGTGCTCATGCCGACGTTTGGCAAAGACCCGCTGCCGCCACGCAAAATCGGTTGGCTGATGAAAAAGTTTTTATTCCCGAAAGTGTATTGGCAACTGATGCTCAAAGGCCACGAGTGGCTCGCTCGAGCCAAAACACCGAAGGCCAAGTAAACACGGCACACTGTTTGACCGCCCATTTTGCAACACCCATTCACATAAGGAGGACACCATGTCCGATTCAACCCGCGATTTCATCCAAACCACCATCAATGACCACCCGATTGTTCTGTTCATGAAAGGCACTGGCCAATTTCCACAATGCGGATTTTCTGGCAAAGCCATTCAACTCTTAAAAACCTGCGGCGCGACCAAAGTCGCCACGGTCAATGTGCTCGATGACGCTGACATCCGCCAAGGCATCAAAGACTACTCGCAATGGCCAACGATTCCACAGCTTTACATCAAAGGCGAATTCGTCGGCGGCTCAGACATCATGAACGAAATGTTTGAAGCGGGCGAATTGCAAACCTTGGTCGCCGACGCAATGCGCGAAGAAGACGCGTGAGCGACTGATCAATCATCTCACACCACGGGTGTGGCATAAGGCGACAAAAGTATCGTAGGCGGGCTTCCAAGCCCGCCATCCTTTATACCGCAAGTATCGGGTGGCGCTCACCCGTATATTCACAGATGATGTGACATCAACCACACCCTTTCACCAACGAATGCCCCCATGACCCAATCAGCCCTGCTTCGCTTCATCCTCCTCGGAGCCATCTGGGGTTCATCGTTTTTATTCATGCGGATTATCTCACCTGTCATCGGTGGTTTTTGGACGGCGGATTTGCGGTTGTTGATTGGCGCGCTGACTTTATTGGTGCTCATGCGCCTGCGCGGCTTGCCTTTAAATTTGCACCACTGGCGTCATTATGTGGTGACGGGTTTGTTCAACTGCGCTTTGCCTTTTACCTTATTTGGCATTGCGGGGCGGCTCATCCCAGCGGGCTATTCTGCTGTATTGAATTCAACTGTGCCGTTGTGGGTGGCGCTATTGGGCGTGTGGTTGCTCAAAGATTCGCTGTCGGTACAAGGCATTGTCGCCTTGGTGCTCGGTTTGTTTGGCGTGATACTGGTGGCGCTGCCTGCGGGTGAAATTGCGTGGACGGCTGTTTTTGTTGGCGGCTTAATCGCGTGTTTGATTGCGGCGGTTTCATATGCCTTGGCGATGATTTATGTGCGCACCCGCACAGTCGGTGTCTTGCCACAAGCGATGGCGACGATGTCGCAGTTGTTTGGCTCGTTAATGGTGCTGCCTTTTGCCTTGATGTTCAGCCCAGCAATTGGTGACATCACGGCATCGGTGGTGTTCAGCACGGTGTTGCTCGGTGCGGTGTGCTCGGGCTTTGCCTTTTGGATTTTCTATCAACTCATTGGTGAAATCGGCCCGCTCATGACCAGCAGCGTGACCTTTCTCGTGCCGTTGTTTGGGATTTTTTGGGCGTGGTTGATATTGGACGAAAGCCTCGGATGGCATGTGTTTGCAGGTTGTGCGCTGATTATCAGCGGCGCCGTTTTATTGTACCGAAGTAATTTTCAAAAACAGAAAGCACGAGCATGAGCCACGCAAGCCCGACTCCAAAACGTTTAATCATCGCCATCACGGGCGCGACAGGAGCCGTGTTTGGTGTGCGCTTGCTCGATGTGTTGCATGATTTGGGCGATATCGAAACCCATCTGATTGTCTCGGATGCAGGCTGGCTGACGATTACCCACGAAATGGGTTTGACCAAGGCCGATGTCAAAAGCCGTGCATCTGTCGTCCATTCGGTCAATAACATTGGCGCGGCCATCGCCAGCGGCTCATTTCCCTGCGATGGCATGATTGTCGCGCCCTGCTCGATGAAAACCCTCTCCGCCATCGCGCATGGGTACTCGGACAACCTCATCACCCGCGCCGCCGATGTGACCCTGAAAGAGCGTCGCCGCCTCACTTTGTTGGTGCGTGAAACGCCATTGTCCCTCATCCATCTGCGCAACATGACCGCCATCACCGAAGCGGGTGGCGTGATTTTCCCGCCCGTTCCTGCATTTTACCACCAGCCAAACACCTTGGACGACGTGGTCAACCACACCGTTGCACGTGTACTCGACTGTCACGGCATCGATGCGAAACTCGCGCCGCGCTGGAGCAGCATCAATGAGGCACCTGAGTGGCCCAGCGCCGAAAACGAGCCCAAGCTCTGAACGTCGCCATGAGCTTAGCCCATCTGCCCAGCGCACCCGCCGCACACAAACTCGTGCTCAACAGCATCACCGAGATTGCCAATCACCTGCCCACACTCGATGGCACTGTGGCCAGCGACGCTGACCTTGAGCACTATCTCAACGCGCTCTACCGCCTCGGTCGCCAACGCCACACACCCAACATCAGCCCTGCCAACACTGTTTTTTTACAAAATCTACTGCAACAACAGCGACCCAAAAACGTCCTCGAAATCGGCAGCGCCAATGGTTACTCGGCTCTGCGTTTTTGGCAAGTCGTGCGTGGCTGGCACGCGCGCATCACCACCATGGACGTCTCCGAGCCCAACATCATCGAGTCCACACACCACTTCGCCACAACGGGTGCCGACCATGACATTGAGCTGCATTTTGGCAATGCCCTGCAAATTATGCCCAACTTGCCTGCGGCAGGCTTTGATTTTATTTTCATCGACGCCCGCAAAATTTTAACTTTGGATTTCTTCATCCGCGCCCGACGATTGGTTGCTGAAAACGGCTTGATTGTCATTGATGACGTGCTTAAGTTTAAAGACAAAATGCACAATCTGTACGACCACTTGGCGCGAGAAGGCGTTTCATACCGTATTGAGCACATCGTTGATGATGAAGACGGTGTGATGCTGATTGGCTAATTAACTCAATAGCTGATGACCAACTCATCGTTCATGTTGACAATCGCCCATTAAAAAACCCACTGCAGCGCAGTGGGTTTTTACAAAGATGGGCAACATCAAAACAGCATACCGCCGATCACCGCATCTTGCGGAATTTCGCAATCGCCGCCAACTCAGCCATCGCAACAGCCAATTCAGATTGAGCGTGTGCAAAATCCAACTCGTCATTGTTGCTGTTCAACAACTCTTCCGCACGTGCTTTGGCTTCCAGTGCACGCGCTTCATCGAGGTCTTCGCCACGTGTCGCAGTATCAGCAAGCACCGTGACACGCTTTGGTTGAACCTCCAAAATACCGCCCGCGATGAAAACAAACTCTTCCGTGCCATCCGCCATCTCGATGCGCACAGCGCCAGCTTTGATGCGGGTAATCAGTGGTGTGTGACCCGGCATGATGCCGAGCTCACCCGACTCGCCGGGTAAAACGACAAAGTTGGCTTCGCCAGCAAACACTTCGCGCTCAGCGCTGACCACGTCTACGTGTATTGTACTCATGATTTTTTCCTAAAAGACCACCCGCTGATTTGTTTGTGTGAGCGAAACTCCTCACATTGACCATCATTGCCAGTGGTGGTGGCATGCGCCACCCTATCTTGGTTTTTGAACCACCCATGCAAAAAGCAGAAAAACTGCCTCAAACATGCGTGAAAAAACATGAGCCGCATTGCTACGGCTCATATTTTTTAGTTCATTTTCGCCGCTTTTTCGACTGCTTCGTCAATACCGCCAACCATGTAGAACGCTTGTTCTGGCAGATTGTCGTATTCACCAGCCACAATGCCTTTAAAGCCACGGATGGTTTCTTTCAACGTCACGTATTTGCCTTTTGCGCCAGTGAACACTTCAGCCACGTGGAACGGTTGTGACAAGAAACGTTGGATTTTACGGGCACGGCCAACGATTTGTTTGTCTTCAGGCGACAATTCGTCCATGCCGAGAATCGCGATAATGTCACGCAATTCTTTGTAGCGTTGCAATGTTTGTTGTACGCCGCGCACGACTTCGTAGTGCTCATCACCAATCACCAACGGATCGATTTGACGGCTGGTTGAGCCAAGTGGATCGACCGCAGGGTAAATACCCAGCGATGCAATGTCACGGCTCAAAACAACGGTCGCGTCCAAGTGACCGAAAGTGGTCGCTGGCGATGGATCGGTGATGTCATCGGCAGGCACGTAAACGGCTTGAATCGATGTGATCGAACCTGTTTTGGTTGACGTAATGCGTTCTTGCAAACGACCCATTTCTTCTGCCAACGTTGGTTGGTAACCCACCGCTGAAGGCATACGACCCAACAGTGCCGATACTTCGGTACCTGCGAGGGTGAAGCGATAGATGTTGTCCACGAAGAACAAAATATCACGGCCTTCATCACGGAAGTGTTCTGCCATGGTCAAACCAGTCAGTGCCACGCGCAAACGGTTTCCTGGAGGCTCATTCATTTGGCCGTAGACCAAGGCCACTTTGTCCAAGACGTTTGAGTCTTTCATTTCGTGGTAGAAGTCATTGCCTTCACGGGTGCGTTCACCCACGCCTGCAAACACAGAGTAACCACCGTGTTGCTTGGCGATGTTGTTAATCAGTTCCATCATATTCACGGTTTTACCCACACCCGCACCACCAAACAAACCAACTTTACCACCCTTAGCGAATGGGCAAATCAAGTCAATCACTTTAATACCGGTCTCGAGCAACTCAGTCGATGGCGAGAGCTCATCAAACGCAGGCGCTTTTTGGTGAATCGAGCGTTTGTGCTCAGATGACACTGGACCTGCTTCGTCAATCGGGTTGCCCAACACGTCCATGATGCGGCCGAGTGTCGCAGCACCGACAGGCACTGTGATTGGGTTGCCTGTGTTTTTCACAGACAAACCGCGGCGCAAGCCATCAGACGAGCCCAAGCAAATCGTGCGGACAATGCCGTCGCCCAACTGCTGCTGGACTTCCAAGGTCAACTCAGAGCCGTCCATGACGAGCGCGTCATAAATTTTAGGGATGCCGTCACGCGGGAACTCAACGTCAATCACCGCACCGATACACTGAACAATTTTACCTTCTACCATTATGCACTCTCTTTATCTAAACTCAAATGACTCGTTGTGGCCCAACCAACTTCGTTACTGCGCCACACCACACGCACTCTGCCAAAACGTCAACGCGTCCTGACAACTTCTTGCTTGCTCAGCCGCTGGGGCTGTTTTCAACTGCTCGCTCAACACAGCGATGATTCTTTTTGCTTCTTGCGCCGTTTTCATCGCAGCATGACACTGCATCAAAACGCCTTCAATCGGCTGACATTCTTCGGGCAAAGCATCCAAGCCCAACGATTGTGCTGTGTCTGCTGTCGTGGCATGCGCGGCATTCGAAATACCCGCTTCAGCCGACGCTTGCGGCTTTGGCGCACAGCCAAATATCGCCACACCCAACAACACACACAGAACAACCCTGATATCTTTCGCGCTGGCCATTTGAACCGCAACACCGCGAATGAGCAGCCACCGCTTGTTCACACAAGCAGCGGCTGTTAAAACCATATTACTTAAAAGGCTATACATAATCCAACTTAACGCCTTTAAAACAAATCTTACACTGTTTAAAAGTAAACAAAGCCAACTATGATGCCACTGCTGCTGCACCGCCGACGATTTCCGAGAGTTCTTTGGTAATCGCAGCTTGGCGTGACTTGTTGTAAATCAATTGCAATTCGCCGATGACTGTTTTCGCATTGTCCGAGGCAGCCTTCATGGCGACCATACGGGCCGATTGCTCAGAGGCGATATTTTCTGCTACGGCCTGATAGACCAACGCTTCAACATAACGAACCAGCAACTCATCGACCACCACTTCAGCGGTCGGCTCATAGACGTAATCCCATGAGTAGGCTTTTTTCTCTTCTTCGCTTTGTGACAGCATGTCGCTTGGCAAAGGCAGGAGCTGCATCAACACGGGCTCTTGCTTCATGGTATTGATGAATTTGGTGTAACCGAGCAACA
>CALMCK010000051.1 GCA_937862845.1 uncultured Burkholderiaceae bacterium
ATGACGACATCCGTGATTTGGTTGTCACCTTGATGAGCCAACGCGGTCAAGGGGGTGCGAAATGAGATTACGCACTATTCAAACATCCACCACCCCAAATAAAATCCCCTCGGTCGCGCCAACGAACGAGGGGATGGGGGAAGCATCTAAATCACAATCAGGTTCTCATTTTACAGCAAACCCAGCCTTTGAGTTGTCCAATAACTCATCCGCAGCGCAGCGTGCACGGTTGTTAGCGCACTTGCAACATGTGGATGGCATCACGACAATTCAAGCCAAGGAGTTGCTCAATATCTATGACCCACCTGCTCGGAAACGTGAGTTGGTCGAAGAGGGATTTGATATTGAAATGACTTGGGTTCATGCCACGACAGCGCAGGGCTTTACCCATCGAGTGGGTTTGTACACATTGATTCAGCCATGCTTGACCGATGTGGAGGTGCTCGCATGAATGAGACGAGCTGGTTAATTGAATTAGAAAACATGTGCATCCATTTTTCTGAATTAGGGGTGGTGCAGCGCATCACCGATATGACCTTATCCGAAAAATGGGGCTTGTATAAATTTTTGCAGCGTTTGGTTTAAATCATGGACAACAGAAAGAAATATAAGAAAGGAGCGCATGGGCGGGATGGTGGGCAGTTTGCCGCCATTCCTCATCAGGTGCTAAATAGCCGTGCTTATTTGAGTTTGGGCGCGTATGCGGTGAAATTACTGATTGACCTGTTTGTTCAGTACAAGGGTTACAACAACGGGGATTTGTGTCTGTCGTTTAGCGTGATGCAAAAACGCGGCTGGAAATCTAAAGAGACTTTGAACAATGCCAAGTCAGAGTTGATTGCAGCGGTTTTGATTGCAGAAACGCGCAAAGGCATGTTTCCAAATAAAGCAAGTTTGTATGGGGTGACGTGGTTGCCGATGGATGATTGCAATGGCAAGTTGGATATGCCCGCGCAGTCATTCCCACGAGGTGGTTATAAGAGGTTTGAGCCACTACCCGTTGTTTTAAAAAACAAATTGCTTTGTACGAAAGTCGTACCTACGGATGAAAAACAGGTACGGCAATCGGGTCAAGCGATAAATCAGGCAATGAAATAGGTACGATAAACGTTCTTATTCGAGGTGGTTTTGATGCTGTCTCGGTACGATTACCGTACACCTATATAGAAGTACCATCTCATCAAAGGTTTAATGATTCAACATTCAACATTAAACATTCAACAACAAAGAAAGCGAGCGTCAAATGACAGTCAAGAAATTAAGCAAGACAATCACAAAGCCATCTGAAAAAACCAGCGGTATTGAAACGGTGACGACAGATTCCGCATTTTTAGCCGCTTGCGCGGGGCACAGTTACACCAAAAATATGTTTCAGAGTTTAGATGTGAACGAAATGAGCGAAATGATTAAGGCAGACGTTGATAAGGTCAACAAAGATGACTTATCAGGCTTGGTCGGTATGCTGGTCAGTCAAGCCCATACGCTGCAGTTGATGTTTACCCATTTGGCTCGTCGGGCGAATGGCTTTGAGCAATTGTCGCAATATCAAGCGTTCATGGGCATGGCATTAAAAACTCAAGCGCAAAGCCGCGCCACTATTCAAGCCGTGGCTGATTTGAAGTTCCCACGACAAGTGATAGTGACCAAGCAGGCGAATATCTCGCAGGGGCATCAGCAAGTGAACAACGGCAATGCACCGTCGCAATCAATGCCCGTCACGCACGCGGGGAGTTTTAAAAGTGAACAAAACGAACTATGGGAGAATGTAAGCAATGAAGAAGAAAAACGGTTGGACATCCGAACGCCGATTGAAGCAATCACAGATGATTCAAAACTGGCAACCGTGGCAACACTCAACGGGCGCAAAAACAGTTGAAGGAAAAGCCACGTCGTCTAAAAATGCATTTAAAGGTGGTTTTGAAATGAAATTGAGGCGATTGAAAGTTGAGCACAATCGTTTTTTGCGTGAGCAGTCAGACTTGTTGGATAAGTTGAAATAATAGAGGTTGATTTGCAGCCATTAAATCAATCTGTTCAGGGGTTAGTTCAGGGGTTTGACGGAAACTTATTAAAAATCAAAAAGGCTTACAGCGATGAAAACTGTAAGCCTTTGATTTTATTGGTCGGAACGGTAAGATTCGAACTTACGACCCCTTGGACCCCATCCAAGTGCGCTACCAGACTGCGCTACGCCCCGAAGTGCAACATTATAGCGGTTTTTTTTTATAAAGCAAATCAGTTGCCTTTATAATGTCGGTTATTCTGAACGAGAGCACACTATGTCGGCAAAAATCCCCAAACGAATTTTAATCAGCAATGACGATGGCTACCATGCCGATGGCATTGTGGCGCTGTACGAGGCCCTGAAGGATTTGGGCGATGTGACAGTGATGGCGCCCGACCAAAACTGCTCGGGTGCGTCGAACTCTCTCACGTTGCAAAAATCGCTGACGGTGCGCCAGACGCCGAGCGGTTTTTATACGGTGAATGGCACGCCGACCGATTGCGTGCATTTGGCGAGTACCGGGTTCTTTGAGCATAAGCCTGACATTGTGGTCTCTGGGATTAACAATGGCCAGAACATGGGCGACGACATTTTGTACTCAGGTACGGTGGCGGCGGCGATGGAGGGTTATGTCTCGGGTGTGCCTGCATTGGCGTTCTCGCAGGTGGATCGCGATTGGGGCAACATCGAGGCGGCGGCGCAGGTGGCGCGTGCATTTGTGCAGATGCTTTTGGCGGCGGATGCCCGCACACCTTTTTTGTGGAACATCAACATCCCGAATCTGCCCGTCGCAGAGCTCAAGGGCATTGAGGTGACGCGTTTGGGTCGACGCCATGCGGCAGAGCCTGTGCATGTGGTGACGAATCCGCGCGGTGAGACGCAGTATTGGATTGGCCCTGCGGGGCAGGTGAAGGATGGCGAGCCGGGCACGGATTTTCATGCGACGGCGCAGGGTTTTGTGTCGGTGACGCCTTTGCAAATTGATTTAACTGACCGTTCTGCGTTGGCGGCGACGTCTGATTTATTGAGCCAGCTGAAACTATGACCGTTAAAAAGCGTGCTTTCGAGTCCACCAGTGAGGTACAGCGCGCATGGAATCGCGCGGTGGATGAGCGGGCGCGTCAGCCTGTGGCGCCGTTGTCATTTGCGCCTGTGGCGGTGGATTCGTTGTATTCGTTGATGCGTGCGGACACGCTCAAAAACATGTCGAGTGATTGGCGCACCCACCCTGAGATTTTTACCAAATCGCGTGCGCGCATGGTGGCGATGCTGCAGGTCAATGGCATCAGCGATTCTGTCGTACTCGATGCGATGGCCTGTGTGCCGCGCCATGTGTTTGTCGATGAGGCGTTTTATTTGCGTGCTTACGACGACGATGCATTGCCGATTGGCCATGGCCAAACGATTTCGCACCCATCCACGGTGGCGCGCATGATTGCCTTGATGCGCGAGAGTGTCACGCTGCACAGCGTATTGGAAATCGGCACGGGCTGCGGCTATCAAGCCGCAGTGTTGGCGCTGTGCGCGCGGCACGTGTACACCATTGAGCGGGTTGGGCCGTTGTACGATTTGGCCTGTCTTCATTTGGCTCAAATGGCGAACGTGTTGCAACAAGGCGCAGCACCCGTGCATGCCAAATACGGCGATGGCATGGTGGGCTGGGCGGATGTCGCGCCATTTGACGGTATTATTTTAGCGGCAGCAGGTTTGGCCGTGCCACAGGCTCTATTAGAACAACTGCGCATCGGTGGGGTGCTGGTCGCCCCCGTCGGCGCAGAGCAACAACGACTGGTGCGCATCACCCGAATCAATGACAACGAATGGACGCGTGAAGTACTGGACGCGGTCAACTTCGTCCCGCTGCTGGGCGGCGTGACGAACAACTAACACCTTGACACAATCACAGAGGAGAAACACATGTCACAACCCACTGGCTTGGCCAAAAAACTCACCGCCGCAGCGCTCATCGCCAGCACGGCCCTGCTCGCAGCCTGCGGCACTGGCGGCTCAGGCAGCGGCACATCTTCATCGAGCAGCCGCAAAGCCGACACCAACGGCATGTACCGAGTCAAGTCAGGCGACACACTGTCACTCATCGCCCGTGCAAACGGTGTGAGCTACACCGACATCATGCGTTGGAACAACTTAACCGACCCAAATCGCATCGAAGTGGGTTGGCGTCTGCGCGTGCGCCCGAATGGCAGCACATCGACCGCTTCAAACACCAGCAGCTCGAGCAAAAGCTCACCCAACTCAATCAACGACGACACAGGCTCAAACGTCAGCGTCAACCAAAACACCGAACACAACCTCAACATCAACCCCGAGCTGCAAAACAACATCGATTGGACTTGGCCCGTCGCCGGCGCGATACTTGTGCGGTTTAATGGTTCAAGCAGCAAAGGCCTTGTTTTAGATGGCGCAGAAAGCGACCCAGTGATGGCCGCCGCATCTGGCGAAGTCATCTATGCCGGCAACAGCCTCAAAGGCTATGGCAACATGGTCGTCATCAAACACTCCGAGACTTGGAGCACTGTCTACGCCAACAACTCCGCCCTGCTCGTCCAAGTCGGCGCACGCGTGCGCAAAGGCCAAATGATCGCCAAAATGGGCAGCTCAGACGCACAACGCGTGCAACTGTACTTCGAGACGCGCCTGAACTCCAAGCCGGTCGATCCCATGAAAATCATGCCGCCACGCGTGCAGTGATTAAAGCAAACTTAACCCGTATTAAAGACAGCTTATGACAGACTTTCAAAACCCTTACAG
>CALMCK010000052.1 GCA_937862845.1 uncultured Burkholderiaceae bacterium
TTTGCGCGATGTGCCAGAGCGCGGTTTGAGCGGCGCGGCGAGCAGTTGAGTCTGGCGCGCTGGTATACAGGCGGTCTTTGAGGTTGTCGAGATAGAAGCCGCCCAAGTCCTCGGAACAGAAAAATTGCAGTTTCGCGACGAGTGGGTGAAACTCGTATTTGTCCGCGAGTGCGAGCGACTCGGTTTGCCATTGTGCGGTGAGCGCGAGGGCGTATTGGTCAATTTCGAGCAATTGCTCAACGGGCAACAGGTCTTTGGCCGCATCAAAGTCGGAGAGATTGGCGAGCAAAAAGCGCAGCGTGTTGCGCACGCGGCGGTAGCCTTCGGAGACGCGTTTGAGGATTTCATCAGAGATGGACAGCTCGCCCGAGTAGTCGGTCGAGGCGACCCACAGGCGGATGATTTCTGCGCCCATTTTATTGGCGACTTCTTGTGGGGCGACGATGTTGCCGACCGATTTGCTCATTTTTCGGCCTTGGCCATCGACGGCGAAGCCGTGTGTGAGCAGGGCTTTGTAAGGTGCGCGGCCATCAATCATGCAGCCTGTGAGGAGCGATGAGTGGAACCAGCCGCGATGCTGGTCAGATCCTTCGAGGTATAAATCAACGGGGCGCGGATCTTGTGCGAGTTCGGCTGTGGTTTTGGCCAAAGAACTTTGGTGTGAGCCGCGCACCACGTGAAAATGTGTGGTGCCTGAGTCAAACCACACGTCAAGTGTGTCTTTGTTTTTAACATAGTCATCCGCATCGGCACCGAGAAAATCGGGGACATCCAGTGTTTGCCATGCTTCAATGCCATTCGCTTCAACCAGTTGCGCGATTTGCTCGAGTTGCGTGGGCGTGTCGGGGTGAAGCTGCCCTGTGGCTTTGTGCAGGAAAAACGGCATTGGCACACCCCATTGGCGTTGGCGCGAGAGCGTCCAGTCGGGGCGGTTGGCAATCATGCTGTGCAAGCGGGCTTGTCCCCATGCAGGGAAAAACTGCGTGTCTTCAACACCTTTAAGGGCGCGCTCGCGCAGGCTCGCGCCATCGACGGGATTGTCCATCGAGGCAAACCATTGTGTGGTTGCACGGAAAATCAACGGTGACTTGTGGCGCCAGCAGTGCATGTAGCTGTGGTTGTATTTCACGACTTTAAACAACGAACCCGCTGCGGTGAGTGCTTCGACGATGACGGGGTTGGCTTTCCAGATGTGCATGCCGCCGAACTGTGGCAAATCCGCTGCGTACACGCCATTGGCCATCACGGGTGTGAGCACGTCATCGTTGTGCAGACCATTTGCTTTGCATGAAGCGAAATCCTCCACGCCGTAAGCAGGCGCAGAGTGGACGATGCCTGTGCCCGCGTCGGTGGTGACGTAGTCGCCGAGATAAATCGGTGACAGGCGAGTGTAACCCTGCTCGTACAATGGGTGTTTGAAGGCAATGTGCTCAAGCGCTGCGCCTTTACAGGTGGCGATGATGGTGCCTGTTAGGCCAAATTTTTCTAAGCTGGTTTCAACCAAATCGCTGGCCAAAATCAATTGACCGCCGTCGGTTTGTACCAGCGCATAATCGATTTCGGGGTGCACGTTTAAGGCTTGATTCGCAGGGATGGTCCATGGCGTCGTCGTCCAAATCACTACGTGGCCTTTATCGGCAACGGTGACGCCAAAGGCTTTGGACAGCTTATCGTGCTCGGCAAACGCGAAACCGACGTCTATCGCCAAATCGATTTTGTCTTGGTACTCAACTTCTGCTTCGGCCAATGCCGACTCGCAGTCAAAACACCAGTTGACAGGCTTTAGGCCACGGTAGACATAGCCTTTTTGCAAAATCATGCCCAATGCGCGAATCTCATCCGCTTCATTGGAAAAATTCATGGTTTTATATGGATTGTCCCATTCACCCAACACGCCCAGACGCATGAAGTCGATTTTTTGCTTCTCGATTTGCTCGCCAGCATACGTGCGCGCTTTGGCTTGCACTTCGTGGGTGGGCATGTTTTTGCCAAACAGCTCTTCGATTTTGTTTTCAATCGGCATGCCGTGGCAATCCCAGCCTGGCACATACGGCGCGTCAAAACCCGCCATGGTTTTTGATTTGACGATGATGTCTTTGAGGACTTTATTGACGGCGTGGCCAATGTGTAAGTCACCATTGGCATACGGAGGACCATCATGCAAAATAAATGTCGGCCGGCCTTTGGCGGCGGCACGGATTTTTTCGTAGCGCTTTTGTGCTTGCCATTCTTTGACCCAAATCGGCTCGCGTTTGGCAAGGTCGCCGCGCATGGGGAATGGGGTGTCGAGAAGGTTGACGGGATAATTTGATTTTGAATTGTCAGACATGAGGTAAAGGCTTCGCAGGTTTTGGCAGCACAGGTGTGTGCGGCATAAAACGGGTATTTTACCTTAAAATCATGCGGTTTGATGGCTGAGTTGCGCTTAGAAAATGACTGGCCGCATTAAGGGCGTTGACCGTTCTCAATGAACGCATTTTTGTGTTCGCATTGAATCAATGCAATAGGCTGGGCAGCACGTCTGTGAGTTTGTTGTTGTCCTGTGCAATCGTTGCGTGATAAACCGACATGCGCCAGCTTTGCTCTGATTTGAGGTAAACCTGTGTGGTGTGCAGGTTGAAAGTTTGACTTTGACCTTGATGGGTGGTGATTTTAATGTGCACCAGCAGGGTGTGCACGGCGGTCAGTAGGTTGTCAAATGTGTGGGTGGCGAGGATGTGGGCTTCGATGGTGCCGATGTTAAATAAGTTATCCCAAAGTTCGCGCACTTCGATGTGGCCTTGCGTGTAAGGCATGTTTGGCAAAATACAAATGATGTCCTCGTCATGAGTCCAAACCGCCATCATCGCGTCGATGTCGCTCTGTGATAGGGCGGCATAAAAAGCGGCCTCTAGCTCAGAGGCGCTGCCAAACATTGATTTTGGGGCTTTGAGGCGACGGCTCATCAATGGCCTTTGGCGACTTCACCCGCTTTGAGGCGGTAAGTCGTGCCGCAGTATGGGCAAGATGCCTCGCCGTGCGAGACGTCAATAAATACACGTGGGTGGCTGCTCCATGCTTGCATTTGGGTGTTTGGGCAGTGTGCGGGTAAATCGCTGGCGAGCAGTTCGACGACGGGTGTGTTTTGGCTCATGGTGTTCTCTAGTCGGTTTGAGGTTGTTGAAAATCAGCGATATTATAACGCGTTCAATTTGAATTGCGAGAGATGAATGACTTTAGATCATCTCGCCGCGCTTAAACAACAACTGTGCCACGGTTTGGCCATGGTCAGAGGCTTCGCGGGGGCGTGAGTGGAGGTGGTCGTTGAGCGAATACACCTCGCGAACCTGCGCGATTTGGTGGCGTGATTCTGTGTGAAATTCTTCGGACACCAGCATGTGGTCGAGTACTTCGAGTGCACCATCGTGGATGAATGTGTACGCGACATAGCGTTGCGGATCGTTTTTGGTCTGAATGCGCATGGCGTCAAACAATTGAAAATCGTAAAAACTTTTGCCAAATCGCCCCGAGCCTGCAATCATCTGCGTGGAGACAGCGTAGGCATGGTCGTTAAAGTCACCCGTGATGATGCACGGCTCATGGTTGCGTTGCAAAATGCCGTTGAGATAGTGCCGTATGGCAATCGAGTCAGCGCCGCGTCGCATCAACGAGCGGTAGGTGGCCAGCGCCAAATCATCAGGGTTGCTGTCGTCTTCTGTGTTCAGATAATCGGGGCGTTTGGATTTGAGGTGCACGCCGAGCACATGCAGATTGACATGATTGGGCAACACCACTGTGACATGTGGCACGGCGCGGGTGATTTTTTTAATCGATTCATCGTGGCCTGGCAAGGTGATGTTGACTTTGTCGGAGTAGTCCGCAACCCAGATGGGTTCTTGCGCCAACGGCAGTCGCGTGACAATGGCGACCTGCGGCACAAGGCCACCTTTGGGTGGCATGGCCACGGCATCGCGGCCGATGACTTTGGCGTTGCGCATGGTGCGACTGGCGCGCACCGCTTCTTCAAGTGCTTGGATGTGAAAGACTTCTTGAAACACGATGACGTCGCAATTCATTTTGTCGATTTGCTGTGCGGTCCAGTCGCGCTTGGCGGCGTATTCGTCTGCGCTGTAGGCGTCGAGATTCGGGTAAAACTGGAAGTCAGGCAAGGCAAAATTGCGCAGATTAAATGTACCGACGCGCAAGCCGATGTCGTATGACTCTGGGTCTGGTCCTGTTTTTTGCTCTGATGTCATCGTGAATCCCCTTGTTAAAGTGATGGATGCTGCGGCGGATTACTGCTCAGTTGCGGGCTCGGCCACTGGTTTTTTGGCGTTGAGCGGTAAGCTGGTCATGATGATGTTGTGATAGCTGGCGAAAATAACGCAATACACCAAAGCCGAAAACATGAATGCAAATGCCAGCAATGCCCAAATCGAAATGAGCGGGATGAATTGGGTAACGGCGACCACGACCGTGAGTCCGACCAGTCCACCGACACTGACGATGATGAGCAGTAAACCTATGGGCAAAAAGTTTTTGAGCACAGTGGTCGCTGAGAGCAGCAATGCACGCGGCGCGCTGGTGTTTTGCCAGACCACAAACATCGGGCTGTACACGGCCAATAGCATGAGCGCCAAGTTGGCAAACAGCAACAATTCAAACCATGCGGCAAATTGAAGCAGCTTGGGCTTGCTTAAAAACGTTGATTCAAGTGTTGCTTGCATTTGAGAAAGTGAGGATTGGAACTCAGCAAAATTTTCCGCAGGTTTATTGGTCGACAGGATGTCTTTGTACAGTGCCCATATTTCCGAGAACTCAGGGCGTTGTACGGCCACAGACAGTATGGCTGGCAAAATCGCCAACAACACGCCCAATGTGAGCAGGCGTGTGCGGTGATTCACATTGAATCCTGAAAACACATCGAGAGGTTGGACTTGGTGCTGCAGGCGAATTTTTTGGGTGACGTCGGCCATGCCGAAGGCCATCGCAGGCCAGATCAATGCGGCGAGCGCAAATCCAATCGAATTGATTTGAGCGAGCAGGATTGAGACCAGCAAAATCCATGACACCGAGCTGAGCAGAGTCCACGGCTGAGCCTTGAGCAGTCTAAAACCATGGTCCAGCCATGAAAACGCTTGAGCGATGGGCAGACGGGCGATGTTAAAGGAGGGGGCTGTGGGTTGTTCTGTGGTCATGTTTTTTAAATGGTTAAAGCCACGGCGTGGCGTTTTGCGCGCACAGGGCGCGACGGTTTTGTAAAATTCGCTCAAAATGCGTCGGGTCTTTCGGCGTCAGCATGGCCGCTTCGCGTGTTTGATAAAAATCAAACAAACGCGAAATCCAAAAGCGCAAAGCGGCTGCACGCAGCAGTATCGGCCACGCGGCTTGCTCGTTGTCTGACAACGGATTCACCGCATGATAGGCGGCGAGCATCTGGTTCAAATGCTCGGGCAAAAAAGCCCCTGTGGCGCGGTCTATGCACCAATCATTCGCCGTCACCGCCAAATCAAACAGCCATGTGTCCACCCCAGCAAAATAAAAATCAATCAAAGCGGGGGCGTCTGGATTTTCAAATAATACATTGTCCACAAACAAATCACAGTGACCCGCGCCGCGCGGCAAGGCTTGATAAATCTCGGTTTGCGCGAAGTCTTGTTGCACCATCAGCTCGTCGCGCAATAAGTCCGCAATGTGGTCAGGCAAAAACGCCGCGACTTGCGACTCCATCATCAAACACCAATCCAAGCCGCGTAAATTTGGTTGCGCGCTTTTGAAATCACGGCCCGCCAAATGCATCTGCGCCAACACTCGACCGACGCTCGCGCAATGCGTGGGTGTTGGTGTGGTGGTATCCGCGCCCGCGAGCTTGCTCACCAAGGCGGCTGGTTTGCCCGCCAATGGGCGAAACAATGCGCCATCTGTGCTGGCGAAAGGTCGTGGCACAGGCAGGTCTTTACTCGCCAAATGTTGCATGAGCTCAAGATAAAAAGGCAGCTGCTGTGCGGTCAACACCTCAAAAATGGTCAACACATAATCGGTGCGTTGGCCGTCTCTATCGAGTGTGACAAAAAAATTAGAATTCTCAATGCCACTGGCAATGCCTTTAAACTCGACCAAGCGGCCAAGGTTTAAGGGGGTGAGCCAGTCGGTTAATTGTTCTGTGGTGATTTGGGTAAAAACGGCCATGGTGTCGGTCAAATATGGGGCAAAAAAACAGCGCGTTGGACAACGCGCCGCGTGAGGGGGTATTTTAGCAAATTTAATGCCCCATGGGTGGTGATGTGGCGTGGAATGCGCGCAGCCATATCCATCAAATCATCACAGCTGCATCATTTGCAAATGCTCGGCATCGGTCGGCTCAAAACCATGGGCTTGGTAGAAGTCAAAAATTGAATCGACGATGAATTGAGGATCGTCCGTGATTTTAACGAGGTTGAGGTCTTCGGCGGCGATGAGTTTGTTGCTCAACAGCTGCGCCTCAATCCATGTCCACAAGCCTGTCCAAAATTCTGTGCCGTATAAAAATATCGGCATTTTTTTGGCTTTGCCTGTTTGGATTAACGTGAGTGACTCAAACAACTCGTCCAGCGTGCCCATGCCACCAGGCATGACGACATAGGCGGTGGCGTATTTGACAAAGGCGACTTTGCGCGAGAAAAAGTGTCGGAAGTTGACGGAAACGTTTTGGTAGGGATTGCCCGTTTGTTCGTGGGGCAATAAAATATTGAGCCCCACGCTGGGTGATTTTCCTTGAAATGCGCCTTTGTTGGCCGCTTCCATGATGCCTGGGCCGCCGCCAGAGATGACCGAAAAACCTGCGTTGGAGAGCATGTTGGCGAGCTCTTCGGTTTTTTTGTAGTACGGCTCATCGGGCTGCGTGCGGGCGCTGCCAAATATGCTGACAGCGGGGCGAATGTTGGCCAATTGCTCGGCAGCATCGACGAATTCTGACATAATGCCGAGTATGTGCCACGACTCGCGTGCTTTGATGAGGCTGGCTCTTTCTAAATCCATGAGGTGGGTTTCGCTCAAGGTTTGAAGTTTTTCTTTGGCATGTTGGTTCATAGTGGGCTCGCTGATGTTGGTGTTTGGCCATTGTACGACAGATGGGCGGTTTTGGATAATTGACTGGGATAATAATTGATTAAAAATTTTTTTAAGGCCGTATTTAAATTGTGCCTGCTGGGGCTGGCATTGATTGCGGTGTATTTTGTCATTGCGTTTTTGCTGGTGCTTTTTCCTGAAAATATTCATGAGCGCGCAAGCGAATCATCCATCGAGGCCTATGTCAGAAGCAATGGCGTGCACACCGATGTGGTGTTGCCGATACGCTCTGCGGATGTGGACTGGACCGTGTATTTCCCAATGACAGATACCCAAACCGCGCCTCTCGATGCGGCCTACATCGCCGTTGGCTGGGGCGATAAAGAGTTTTATTTAAACACGCCCAATTGGTCAGACTTGACGCTCAGTCGTGCGCTGTCTGCCTTGAGTGGGCGTGTGCGACGCTGTTGCACGTGACGTATTTGACGCACGCAGAGCTGGGGACGCGTTATCGAGTGGACTTGGATGCGCAACAATATACCGTTTTAAACACTTTAAAAGTTAGAACAACCGATAAAACAACGGGAATGGTTATTCAAATAGATGGTGGCCATACGAAACAGTGAACCCAAAGCAGCCTCTAAGCAAAGCGACGGGGCACGAAACAATCGTGCCCTGTCTGCGGTTGAAATACTGTAAAGCCTGTAGTCACAGGTATCTGCACATTGCAATCACATTAAACACTTGTTGTCAAAGAACAAAGCCGCTCGAGATGAGCGGCTTTGTTTT
>CALMCK010000053.1 GCA_937862845.1 uncultured Burkholderiaceae bacterium
GCCATGAGCATAAAAGTTTTGGTCATATTCCACATATCGTACCCCTTAAAATCACAATAATTGCGCGCCCACTTCGAGATGAAAACCATCTAGAAACTGCGCGACAGGCAAACGTTTGCCGCCCGCTCGCTGTGCAGCGGTGATGCGCAGCACACTGTCTTTGCACGCCACATCAATGCCGTTTTTAGTCACTGCCAGCACCGTGCCCAGCGCTGCATCGCTGCGAGCATCCACCGCGTGCGCGGCCCACACTTTAAATGTGGTGTCTGCGTCGAGTTTTACAAGCACGCCGGGCGCTGGGTCAAAAGCGCGGATGCGCCTCGCCAGTAGTTGGGCATTTAAATCCCAGTCCAATTTTGCCTCGTCTTTGTGGATTTTTTGCGCATACGTCACGCCGACGCTCGGTTGTTTGACCGCCACGGGCGCAGTGTTGTTTTTCAGTGCGTTCAGATACGCCACCGTCATGCGCGCACCCATTTCGGCCAGCTCATCGTGCAGCAGCGCCGTGGTTTTATCCCCAATCGCGACGCGCGCCATCGCCAACATATCACCCGTGTCCAAGCCTTCATCCATCTGCATCAACGTGATGCCCGTCTCCACATCACCCGCCTCAATCGCGCGATGTATCGGCGCAGCACCGCGCCAGCGTGGCAGCAGCGAGCCGTGGATGTTGATGCAACCGTGTTGGGGAATATTTAAAACATCGAGCGGTAAAATCAAACCATACGCCGCGACCACCATGATGTCGGCATTGACCGATTGCAACACCTCACGCGCAGCGCGCGCTTCATCTGGGTATTTGCCATCGAGTTTAAGTGAGGTCGGTTGCGCGACGCGGATGTTGTGATTCAGCGCGACTTGCTTGACCGCGCTCGGCGTGAGTTTCATGCCGCGCCCACTCGGCCGATCGGGCTGGGTGAGCACGAGCGGCACGTCAAAACCTGCGTCGATGATGGCTTGCAACGCTGTGGCGGCAAATGCAGGTGTGCCTGCGAAAACGACTCTCATTCTTTGGCCTGTTTTCTAATTTTGGTGCGGATGCGGTTTTGTTTCATGTTGGACAAATGCTGCACAAACACCTTGCCGTCCAGATGATCGATTTCGTGTTGCAAACACACCGCGAGCAACTCATCGGCATCGACTTCAAATGTTTTGCCATCGAGCCCCATCGCGCGCACGCGCACACGGTCGGGTCGCGTGACGATGTCGTAGACTTCAGGCACGGACAGACAGCCCTCTTCCCACTCTTTTTTCTCAATCGATTGGCCGATGATTTCGGGATTGATAAACACCTGTATCTGGTCGCGCGTCTCGGAGGTGTCGACCACCACCATGCGCACGTGTTGATCCACTTGCGTCGCGGCTAGACCCACGCCGTTGGCGGCGTACATGGCCTCAGCCAAATCTGCGGCGAGCGTGCGGATTTTGGCAGTGACCT
>CALMCK010000054.1 GCA_937862845.1 uncultured Burkholderiaceae bacterium
CAAGCGGTGCGCACCGATGGCCCGCAAACGCATTTGGTCAAACAAGGCACGCCAACCATGGGCGGTGTGTTGATTTTGATTTCAATCGCCATCTCGGTGTTGTTGTGGGCAGATTTGCGCAATCGCTTTGTCTGGATTGTCATGCTCGTGACCATGGGTTACGGCTGGGTGGGTTGGGCAGATGATTATCGCAAAGTGGTCAACCGCGACCCCAATGGCATGCCCGCTCGTGAAAAATACATGTGGCAAACCATCATCGGCGTGGTGGCTGCCATCGGCTTGGCATTTTCGGTGTCGGCGCCGTCTGAGTCGCAAACCTTTGTGTTGTTTTGGGACTGGCTCAAAAGCGGCATGACCATGGAGCTGCCGACCAAAGCCGATTTGATTGTGCCGTTTTTTAAACACATCAGTTATCCGCTCGGGGTTTTTGGTTTCATGATTTTGTCGTATTTGGTGTTGGTCGGCACGAGCAATGCGGTGAACCTCACCGATGGTTTGGATGGCTTGGCGATTATGCCAACGGTAATGGTCGGCTCGGTACTGGGCTTGTTTGCTTACATTTCGGGCAATGCGAACCACTCGACGTATCTATTGTTGCCTTACATTCCTGGCTCGGGCGAGGTGTTTGTGTTTTGTGCGGCGATGGCGGGCGCGGGTTTGGCTTTCCTTTGGTTCAATGCGTATCCCGCGCAAGTGTTTATGGGTGACGTCGGTGCGTTGGCTCTCGGTGGCGCGCTCGGCACGATTGCGATTATTGTTCGACAAGAAATTTTATTGTTCATCATGGGCGGTGTGTTTGTGGTGGAAGCATTGTCGGTGATGCTGCAAGTGATTTACTTTAAGTACACCAAAAAACGCTATGGTCAAGGCCGTCGGATTTTGCTCATGGCGCCGTTGCACCATCATTTTGAACAAAAAGGTTGGCGGGAAACTCAGGTCGTGGTGCGCTTTTGGATCATCACCATGATGTTGATTTTGGTTGGTTTGGCCAGCATTAAGTTGCGATAAAAAGGAATAACAGTGAAGCAATTGGTCATCGGATTGGGCGAGTCAGGTTTGGCAATGGTGCGCCACGCAGTGAGCGTGGGCACGGCCGTGTCTGTCTATGACTCACGCAGTGCGCCTGCGCTGTTGCCGACTTTGACTGAGCGCTGCCCCGATGTATCAGCACACTGTGGTGACTTTAACGAGTGTTTTCTCGATGGTGTAACTCAGGTGGCGATCAGCCCTGGATTGAGCCCACATGCATCACCCTTGCGCGAGATTTTAAGCTTGGCATCCGCACGCAACATCGCGGTGGTCGGCGAGCTTGATTTGTTTGCCCGCGCCCTTGTTGATTTACAGCAGTCGCACAATTACGCGCCGAAGGTTTTGGCCGTGACCGGCACCAACGGCAAGACCACCGTGACCGCATTGACTCGCCATCTGTGCGAGTCGGCGGGCATGACGGCGATGGCGGCGGGCAACATCAGCCCATCGATGCTCGATGCGCTGAGCGATGCATTGGCACTGGATTCTTTGCCTGATGTTTGGGTGCTTGAGCTGTCCAGTTTTCAGTTGCAATTCGCGCGTGAGTTCAATGCCGATGCCGCCACTGTGCTCAACATCAGCCAAGATCATTTGGACTGGCATGCAGACATGGCGGAATACGTGGCGGCGAAAGCGAAGGTTTTTGGCGCGCACACTTTGCAAGTGCTCAATCGCGATGACGCCGAAGTCATGGCCATGGCGCGTGAAGAATTGGCACAAGCCAGCTTTGGCGTGTACACACCATCTGCGGATAACCAATACGGTCTGTGGCGCGATGGCGCGATGGATTGGTTGGCGAGTGCGCATGAGGCCGTGGACGACATGCCCAAGAAAAAACGCGGCAAAGCCAACGACGCGGCACCCGCAGCGATTGAGCGACAACGCTTGATGCCGATGAATGCCTTAAAAATCAAAGGCCGCCACAACGCGATGAATGCGCTGGCTGCGTTGGCGCTGTGCCGTGCGATTGAGATACCGCTGGCCAAATTGCTGCATGGTTTGCGCACCTACGAAGGTGAGCCGCACCGCGTGCAGTTTGTCACGAATGTGAATGGTGTCGATTTTTATGACGACAGCAAAGGCACCAATGTCGGCGCGACACTCGCCGCACTGCAAGGCATGGGACAACCCATCGTGTTGATTGCGGGCGGCGATGGCAAAGGACAGGATTTTTCACCGCTGTTTGAGGCGGTGAAGGCGCATGTGAAGCGCATCGATTTAATCGGTAAAGACGCGGCGACTCTGCGCGATGCATTGATGGACACGGGCGTGACCATTGTGTTGCACGATTCGCTCGAGGCGGCGACAGCCGCCGCAGCCGCCGCCGCAACAGCGGGCGATGCGGTACTGCTCTCGCCGGCGTGCGCGAGCTTGGATATGTTTAAAAATTATTCGCAGCGCGCCGAGGTGTTTGTCGCGGCGGTGCATGAGTGGGCGTTGAGCCAAGGTCAAATAGGATAAGACGATGATGTTGACATGGTTAAAACAATTGGCAAATGGCGGCAACGCCGACGAGACAAATGTGAGCACACTCGGCGTGCGCAAACTCGTTCGTCATGACGTCGATCCTGTGGTTTTGTGGGTGCCTGTGTTATTGATTTTTTTCGGTTTGGTGATGGTGTACTCCGCCAGTGTGGCGTTGCCCAGTGGATCGAAGTTTGAGAGCTACAGTCCCTATCACTTTTTTGGTCGCCACTTGCTTTCCATCACCATCGCTTTGGTGGCCAGTGTGTTTGCATTTCGTTTGCCGACGCGCACATGGGAAAAGCTTGCGCCATTGCTGTTTGTGGGCACGTTGCTGCTGCTCATTATGGTATTGATACCACATGTTGGCCGTGTGGTTGGTGGTTCGCGTCGCTGGCTGCCGTTGGGCGTGATGAATTTGCAGCCGTCGGAAGTCATGAAACTCGCCAGCGCACTGTATGCCGCCAGCTACTGCGTGCGCAAACAGCATGACATCACAGACTTCGGCAAGGGCTTTGTGCCGATGGCGGTGGTCATGGGTTTGACGGGCGCTTTATTGTTGCTTGAGCCAGATTTGGGTGCGTTCATGGTGGTGGTGGCGATTGCCATGGCGGTGGTGTTTTTGGGTGGCGTAAATTACAAAGTATTTGCGGGCATCGTAGTGTCGCTGCTGGCGGCTTTTAGCATGATTATTTGGCTCTCGCCTTGGCGACGCGCTCGACTGTTTGCCTACCTCGACCCTTGGCAAGAAGACAATGCGCAAGGCAGTGCGTATCAGCTCACGCAGTCTTTGATTGCCTTTGGCCGTGGTGAGTTGTTTGGCGTCGGCTTGGGTAACTCGGTACAAAAAATGCATTATCTGCCCGAAGCCCACACGGATTTTATTTTAGCAGTGATTGGTGAGGAATTTGGCATGCTCGGCGTGTGGGCAGTGATTCTCGCATTCACGGTGTTGGTGCGCCGCATCTTTGCCATTGGCCGCGAGGCGATGGCCTTTGACCGAACCTTTCAGGCACTGGCCACGCAAGGGCTTGGCGTTTGGTTTGGGGTGCAGGGTTTTATCAATATGGGCGTGAACATGGGTGTTTTGCCGACCAAGGGTTTGACTTTACCGTTTGTGAGCTATGGCGGCAGTGCGGTGTTGATGAATTGTTTGGCGATTGCGTTTGTGTTGCGGGTGGATTACGAAAACCGTCAACTGATGCGCGGAGAAAAAGTGTGATGAGCGAAGCTAAAAAAACAATACTCGTGATGGCAGGCGGTACAGGTGGACACATCATCCCTGGGCTGGCGGTCGCACATGAGCTCGAGCAAGCTGGCCACCGTGTGGCATGGCTCGGCGGCGTGGCGAGCAGTATGGAGGCGCGTCTTGTACCGCAGCACCATGTGGCGTTCCACAGTGTCGAATTCGGCGGCGTGCGCGGCAAAGGCATGGCGACCAAACTGCTCATGCCACTGCGTCTGCTCAAAGCCGTGCGCCAAGCACGCGCGGTGATGCGCGCGGTCAAGCCCGATGTCGTGCTCGGCATGGGCGGCTACATCACGGTGCCGGGTGGCTTGGCAGCGAAGCTGTCGGGCGTGCCGATTGTGTTGCACGAGCAGAACTCGATTGCGGGTTTGTCGAATAAATTATTGGCGAAAATCGCTGTGCGTGTGTTGACGGGCTTTCCCAACGCGCTGCCCCATGCGACATGGTTGGGCAATCCTGTGAAAACAGCGATGGCCAATTTGCCCGCACCTGAGCAACGTTTTCAGAACCGTGATGATGCATCGCCGCTCAACATCGCTGTGATTGGCGGCAGTCTGGGCGCGCAAGTATTGAACACAGTGGTGCCAAAAGCACTGGCGCGTTTGCCCGTCGCCACGCGTCCGCATGTGGTGCATCAAGCGGGTGAAAAAATGATTGACGCCTTAAAAGCAAACTATGCGGCCGCAGGTGTGGACGCAGACTGCGTGCCATTCGTACAGGACATGGCCGCGCTGTATGGCATGAGTGATTTGGTGATTTGCCGTGCGGGTGCGATGACGGTGTCCGAGCTTGCGGCGGCGGGTGTGGCCAGCATACTGGTGCCGTTTCCACTGGCGGTGGACGACCATCAAACGGCCAATGCGCAATTACTCGTCGCGGCGGGCGCGGGTGTGTGTGTCGCACAAGCAGAATTAACCGAAGAATGGCTGGCCGATGCACTGACTGCTTTGAACCGCGCTGATTTGCTCAAACAAGCACAAGCGGCGCGCTCGGTGGCCAAACCAAATGCAGCCATTGAAGTGGCGCAAGCCTGCATGGACGTTGCCAAAAAAAGAGATAAAAAATGAAACATAAAGTCAATCAAATCCATTTCGTGGGCATCGGCGGCGCAGGCATGAGCGGCATCGCTGAGGTATTGCTCAATCTGGGTTACACCATCACCGGCTCAGACGCGTCCGAATCCACGACCGTGTTACGTCTGCGTCAGCTCGGTGCGACCGTGGCACTCGGTCACCATTCGGCCAATGTACAAAACGCCGATGTGCTGGTGGTCTCGACCGCGATTGCGTCAGACAATCCTGAGCTGCTGGCGGCGCGCGAACGACGCATTCCGATTGTGCCGCGCGCGGTGATGTTGGCAGAACTCATGCGCTTGCGCAGCGGCATTGGCATTGCGGGCACACACGGCAAAACCACCACCACATCGTTGGTCGCCAGCGTGTTGGCGCAAGGCGGGCTGGATCCGACATTCGTCATCGGTGGCAAGCTGAACAGCGCGGGTGTCAATGCGCGCTTGGGCCGTGGTGATTTTATCGTGGTTGAGGCCGACGAATCTGACGGCTCATTTTTAAACCTATTGCCCATGATTGCGGTCATCACCAACATCGATGCCGACCACATGGACACGTATGACCATGACTTTAACAAACTCAAAAATGCGTTTGTGCAGTTCACACAACACATTCCATTTTACGGTGCGGCTGTGATTTGCATTGACGATGAAAACGTCCGTGAAATCATGCCGAAGATCTCGAAAACCGTCATCACTTACGGCACATCAGACGATGCGCTGGTGCGCGCTTTCGATGTGCGCGATGACAACGGCAAAATGCAATTTAAAGTTGAGCGCAATGGTTTCGGTGAAACACTGCCCGTGCTGGACATCGAATTGAACTTGCCCGGTTTGCACAATGTGCGCAATGCACTCGCCGCGATTGCGGTGGCGACTGAAGTGGACGTGCCCGATGCGGATATTCAAGCAGCGCTCAAAGAGTTCAACGGCGTCGGTCGTCGCTTTCAACGCTACGGCGATGTCGCGGTGGATGAAGCGCGAGGCGGCGGCCGCTTCACATTGATTGATGACTACGGCCATCACCCTGTCGAAATGGCCGCAACACTCGCGGCGGCGCGCGGTGCTTTTCCGACGCGTCGGATTGTGCTGGCGTTTCAACCGCATCGATACTCGCGCACACGCGACTGCTTCGAGGATTTCGTGAAAGTATTGTCCGACGCCGATGCTGTGTTGCTCTCAGAAGTGTATGCCGCGGGTGAGACACCCATTGTCGCGGCAGATGGCCGTTCGTTGGCGCGCTCGCTGCGCGTGGCGGGCAAGGTTGAGCCCGTGTTTATTGAAAGCATTGAAGAAATGCCGCAGGCGATTCTTGATTTCGTACAAAACGGCGACGTGGTGATCACCATGGGCGCAGGCTCTGTCGGCGCGGTCGCGTCGCTGGTGCTCGAAAAAATTCAAAGTGTGTGAGGACGATATGACAGCAAACAACAATAATTTTGGCAAGGTCGCGGTGCTGTACGGCGGCGTGTCTGGCGAGCGTGAAGTATCACTGAACTCGGGCAAAATGGTGCACAGCGCATTGGTCGCCCAAGGCGTGGATGCGCATTTATTTGACACGGCCGAGCGCAATGTTTTTGATTTAAAAACCGAAAATTTCGACCGCGCATTCATCGCACTGCACGGCCGCTTTGGCGAAGATGGCACATTGCAAGGCGCACTTGAGTTGCTCGGCGTGCCCTACACCGGCAGCTGCGTGCTGGCCAGTGCGGTGGCGATGGACAAGGTGCGCACCAAACAAATTTGGCTGCAAAATGGCTTGTCCACACCACTGTATCGCTCACTGCCACGCGGTGCCGATGTGGACTCTATGGCCGATGCCATCGTGGCCGAGCTCGGTTTGCCGATGTTTGTCAAACCACCGCATGAAGGCTCGTCCTTGGGCGCGGGCAAGGTCACGCAGGTCGGCGAGTTGAAAGCCGCTTGTGAATTGGCATGGCAATACGACACGCATGCTTTGGTTGAACAATGCATTGAAGGACGTGAATTGACCTGCGCAGTGTTGGGCAGCGACGAGCACGCTCAAGTGCTGCCGATTGTGGAAATCAAAGCGCCTTCTGGCGACTACAATTTTCACAACAAATACAAAGGCAACGAAACCGTGTACGACTGCCCAGCAGAGGTTTCCGCTGAGTTGACACAGCAGATTCAAGCCATGGTGCACAGCGCGTATCAAGCGCTCGGCTGCTCTGGCTGGGGTCGTGCGGATGTGCTGTTGCGTGCATCGGACAACACCCCGTTTTTATTAGAGATGAACACCTCACCAGGCATGACCGATCACTCTCTCGTGCCGATGGCGGCACGCGCGTTCGGCATTTCGTATGAACAGTTGGTGATGAATATTTTAAGTGGTGCGCGTTTGCATGTGCAACGCACATCGGTTTAAGGGCACACATGTTTAGCATTTGGCACGACACCGCATTGATGGAAAAGCTCGCACGCGTGTTGTGGCGAGTGGCCGCTTTGCTGTTGTTGTTTGCGGGTTTGACATGGGTTTTACAACGTCCTTACTTTGCCATCAATCAGTTCCGCTTCGTCGGTGATGTGCAACAGATTGAAGAGCCTCACTTAAATGGCTTGCTGAAAAAACATTTGAGCGATGGTTTATCTGGTGGCTTTTTTTCGATGGATTTGGACAATGTTCAATCGAGTTTAAAAGACATCAGCTGGATTAAGAGCACGTCGATTCGCCGTGTTTGGCCACACGAAATTGAAGTCAACATCACCGCATACCAACCCATTTCGGTGTGGGCGGCAGGTGGTTATTTGAGTGCAGACGGTCATGTGTTTGAGGTCAACCTCTCGGATGAGCAAAAACACAAGTTGATGTTCACCAGCGGGCCGGACAAAGCAGCCGAACTGGTGGCGAGCAAAGCGCCATTGTTTGAAGCATGGCTCAAACCGATGGGCTGGCGGATGAGCAAACTGACATTGACCGAACGTTACAGCTGGAATGTCACACTGGACAACGGTTTGGATATTGAATTCGGGCGCGAAGACACGCCCACGATGCTTGAAGAACGCGCGCATCGATTGCAGCTGTCGGAGAAGTTTATTAAAAGCAATTTAAGCGCAGGAGAAACCAATGCTTATATTGACTTGCGCTATCCAAATGGCTTTGCGATGCGCACACAAAAACTGCGCCGCACCAACAATGGTGGCGTGGCGAATGCAGAAACCGCACGCACCCATACAGTGGCAGCTGTGGCAGCAGTGGCAGCGGCACCAGTAAAAACAGATAAAAAAGTTGCGGCAAAAAAAGCCGACAACAAACCCACGGCGACAAAACGCAAAACGAGCAATGCGGCTCAACCTTAAACGGCAGCATGCATTGCAACAATGAACCAACATCAATAGGTGAACAAAGATGAATGACAAACAAGACAGCAAAGACCTCATCGTCGCGCTCGACATCGGCACATCTAAAGTCGTGGCCATGATTGCCGAGGTCTTGCCAGACAATGCATTTAATGTGATTGGCATCGGCCACCACCCATCGCGCGGCATGAAAAAAGGCATGGTGGTCAATATCGAGGAAACCATCCAGACGATTCAATATGCCATCGAAGAGGCCGAACTGCGCGCTGGCTTCTCTGTGCGCAGTGTGTGCACTGGGATTGCGGGCAGCCACATCCACAGCTTTAATTCAAGCGGCATGGTCGCTGTCAAAGACACCGAAATCACTTCAGTGGACATTGACCGCGTCCTGGAAACCGCGCGTGCGGTGAGCATTCCAGCGGACCAGCAAATTTTGCACGTGCTGCCACAGCAGTTTAAGGTCAATGATCAGGACGACATTCGCAATCCGATTGGCATGACAGGCATGCGCCTCGAAGTCAAAGTCCACATCATCACAGGCTCGGTGTCTGCTGCACAAAACATCGTCAAATGCATTCGCCGTTGCGGTCTAGAGGTCAATGAATTGGTGCTGCAACCGCTGGCGTCAAGCATGGCGGTATTGACGCAAGACGAGCGCGACATCGGTGTGGCGCTGGTCGACATCGGTGGCGGCACGACCGACATCGCGGTGTTCATCGACGGGGCGATTCGCCACACCGCGGTGATTCCGATTGCGGGCGACCAAGTGACCAATGACATCGCCATGGCTTTGCGCACACCGACGGTCGAAGCGGAGGAGCTCAAGCTGCGTTATGGCGTGACCAAGCAAATGATGGTGCCGCCCGATTCTGTGATTGAAATTCCAGGGGTTGGCGATCGCGTCGCGCGTCGCGTCAAACGTCAATCGCTCGCGGCCGTGATCGAGCCACGCATTGAAGAGCTCTTCGATTTGGTTCAACGCAATTTGACCGAAGCGGGCTTTGACCACCTTATTTCATCGGGCGTGGTGCTCACAGGCGGCACGAGTTTATTGCCTGGCATGACCGAGTTGGCCGAAGAAGTATTCATGAAGCCTGTGCGCATTGCGCAGCCTGCCTACGATGGCAATCTGTCTGACATCGTGTGCAATCCTCGCTACGCCACCGTGGTCGGCTTGCTGATGGAAGCCCGCAAACAAAAAGGCGAATCCAACCAACCACGTTCACGCAACAGCGTGAGCAGTGGTGCGCACATGGGCAGCATGGGCACATCGAGAGAGTCGCACAGCAACGTCGGCGACTCACAACATTCTGTTTGGACAAAAATGAAAAACTGGTTTGTGAAAACATTCTAGTCATTGATTTTTGTTGTTGTTTCTGTTTTATTTTTTAGTTCTATTTTGAAGTTTTATTTTAAGTTGTTAACTGTGTGTTTCACAAAAAAGGGGAAAAACCATGTTTGAAATGTTAAACGAAAAACCAGAAGGTACCGTGATTAAGGTCGTCGGTGTGGGTGGTGCAGGCGGCAACGCCGTGCAGCACATGATCACGCGCGGCGTGTCTGGCGTCGAATTCATCTGCGCGAACACCGATGCGCAGGTTCTCAAAAACTCCACCGTCATGCACAAGCTGCAGCTCGGTGAAAGCGGTCTCGGCGCAGGCGCAAAACCAGAAATCGGTCGCGCGGCAGCAGATGAAAACCGCGAACGCATTGCCGATTTATTGCGCGATGCCAATATGGTGTTCATCACCGCTGGCATGGGTGGCGGCACGGGCACGGGCGCAGCACCCGTGATTGCTGAAGTCGCTAAGCAACTCGGCATCCTCACCGTCGCCGTGGTTTCAAAACCATTTGAGTTCGAAGGCCCACGCCGCATGAAAATCGCAGAAGAAGGCTTGAAGGCTTTAGAGCAACACGTTGACTCGCTCATCGTGGTTCTCAATGACAAACTCGAAGAAGTTTTGGGCGACGACATCGGCATGGATGAAGCATTCCAAGCCGCCGATGACGTGCTCAACAACGCAGTGGCTGGCATTGCCGAAATCATCAACGTCGACGGCCACATCAACGTCGATTTTAACGACGTGAAAACCGTCATGGGTGAACAAGGCCGCGCCATGATGGGCACTGCCACCGCATCAGGCCCAGAGCGCTCACGCATCGCTGCCGAAGAAGCCATCGCCAGCCCATTGCTGGACGGTGTTAATTTGGCCGGTGCACGCGGTATTTTGATCAACATTTCAGCATCACGTGAGACTTTGAAATCACGTGAAACCAAAGAAGTGGTCAACATCATTCGCCAAAGCGCATCTGACGACGCCACGATTATTTACGGTTTTGTTTACGATGAAACACTCGAAGACAAACTGCGTGTGACGGTCGTTGCAACAGGCTTGGGTGGCAAGCGTTATACCGACAATTCTGGCAGCACTATTGGCTCTGGCGCGCGCGTGAGCAGCAACACCGCACCCGCAGCTGCGCCATCGTATAGCGCAGCCGCCGCATACTCGCAAGCGAGCATGGCTGCGCCTGTGGAAGAGCATGTTGAGATGAATCGCTTTGCCGGTTACACACCCAGCACGCACGTCCCTGCGGCACCCGTAGAAAACGACATGCGCCGTGGCACTGTTCAAACGTTTGGCAGCTATGACGAGTTGTCAGAGCCGACTTACATGCGCCGTCAACGCGAACAAGCCATGCCAAAAGTGGTCAATGGCGAAGACTTCTCTGATTTGGATGTGCCTGCGTTTTTGCGCCGCCAAGCAGACTGATGTTTTCTGGCGTCGGTGACGATGCCTGCATTTGCATAAAACACGCGAACACAGCGCGTGCCCCCCTTGTATCCCTGTCGTTTATGGCACTGCCAGCGCGACAGGGATTTTTTATGCACATGGGTGTGCCCCCCCTTTTTTTGTTATAGTTCCATTATTGTTTTATTTTTATTTTTACTTCAAAATTTAAAACGCCCACAAGCATTGTGCCTCTCACAAGCATTGCCTGAGCTGCACATCGGGGCGCTTTATTTCTGAACACCAACACGAAAATCACACCATGGCCGCTTTACTGCAAAAAACCCTCGCCAGCGATGTCCAGACCACAGGCATCGGCATGCACTCTGGCCGAAAAGTCGTGCTTCACCTCAAGCCTGCGCCTGTCAATACAGGTATTGTGTTTCGTCGGATCGACATCGACACCGAGCTTGAAATCAAAGCGAGTGCCGAGTCGGTCATCGACACGCGCATGGCGACCACCATCGGCCACCCCGAGAATGCCGCTTTGCGCGTATTGACGATTGAGCACTTGATGTCGGCACTGGCGGGCTTGGGCGTGGACAATGCGATTGTCGAAGTCAACGCACCAGAAATTCCCATCATGGACGGCAGTGCGACCAGTTTTGTGTACCTCATCATGTCAGTCGGCCTCGTGACGCAAGATGCCGCACGCCAATTTGTGCGCATCAAACAGTCTGTGTCGGTCAGCGATGGCGACAAAACCGCTCGGCTCGACCCGTATTTTGGTTTTAAAGCGCGTTTTGACATTGAGTTTGACCACCCTGCGATTGATGAGTCGGGCAACCATTTTGAGCTCGACTTCATCGGCGACGCCTATGTGAAACACATTTCACGGGCGCGCACGTTTGGTTTTATTCAAGATGTGGAGGCCTTGCGCGGCATCGGCTTGGCACGCGGCGGCAGCTTGTCAAATGCGATTGTTTTAGATGAATACAAAATCCTCAACCCAGAAGGCTTGCGCTATGACGACGAGTTCGTCAAACACAAAATCCTCGACGCGCTGGGCGATTTATACGTGATTGGCCATCCGATTTTGGGTGCATACAGCGCTGTTAAATCGGGACATGCTTTGAACAATCAATTGTTGCGGGCGGTGTTGGCCGATGAGCAAAACCACGAAATCGTCACTTTTGATGATGCGAGTGACGCCCCGAGTTTCGCACTGGAAAAAACCCACAGCGAGGCATGGATGTAACGCCACAGATGTGAACCGCACGCCATAAAAAAAGCAAACCAACATGGTTTGCTTTTTTTATGGCCGTACTTTTCAGCTCATCGGTGTGTCTGCAACAATCGCATCAAAGCCGCTTTAACTGGTGAGTCGTCTGGCAAATGCCCAATCGAGTCCGAAATCCGCGAGGCAGACAAGGGTGTGAGCACGCGCGGCACAATGGGCTTGACCTCTTTTTCTGCTTCTTTTTGGCTTTTTAACCACACAGGCTGGTTGAAATGACTCACTTTGACCACCATATCATCTATGGGCCATCCCGTCATTTGCAGACCACTGACCAGCAATGGTGCCATTTGCTTGATTTTGACTGCCAAAGCATTGTGCGGCACTTTTAGGGTGAGTGTGCGCTCACTGATATAAGCTTTCCAACCCATTTTCAAGGTGTCGGGCATGAGAGCGAGCAAGTCAACGGTGAGTTGGGCGTTTTGCTCGAGTCGGGGCAAAGCATTCGCGAGGTGCGGCGTGTTGCGCCATGCATCATGCACGCGCCACAGACCTTTGAGCGGTGCGCTGACATTGCTGGGTTTTTTTTGACGTGGTTTTGTGACCATTTTGGTGTTTTTCGCGTGGGCTGTGGGCTGACGTGGTAAAATACCCCGTTTTGCGGTGCACATGGCGCTGCGATGATGAATTAAAGCATATCGCCATCGGCGCGGTGTGCTCATTTTAGGATAAATACAATCATGGCGAGTGGGATTTTAAAAGCAATTTTTGGTTCACGCAATGAGCGACTGCTCAAAGAGTACCGCAAGTCGGTGAAAAAAGTGAACAAACTCGAGGCGCAAGCGCAAGCAATGTCAGACGACGAGCTGCGCGCACAAACCGAAGAATTCAAACAACGTTACCAAGACGGCGCATCACTCGACGCGCTGCTGCCAGAGGCTTTCGCAGTGGTACGCGAAGGCGCGCTGCGCTCACTCAACATGCGCCATTTTGATGTGCAACTCATCGGCGGCCTCGTGCTGCACGAAGGCAAAATCGCCGAGATGCGCACGGGTGAAGGTAAAACCCTGATGGGCACATTGGCGGTGTATCTGAACGCCATCACAGGCAAAGGTGTGCACGTCGTGACGGTCAATGACTACCTCGCACGCCGCGATGCGCAGTGGATGGGTCGCTTGTATAACTTTCTCGGCCTGTCTGTCGGCATCAATCTGTCGGGCTTAGAACGCGAAGAAAAAATCGCTGCCTACCGCGCCGACATCACCTACGGCACCAACAACGAATTTGGCTTTGATTACCTGCGCGATAATTTACTCTACCAAGCCGAAGACCGCGTGCAACGCCCGCTGCACTACGCAATTGTCGATGAAGTCGATTCGATTTTAATCGATGAAGCGCGCACGCCCCTCATCATTTCTGGTCCATCGGACGACAACACTGAGCTGTATCAAAAACTCAACCAAGTGCCGTCCATGCTCTCGCCACAAAAATCAGAACCCAAAGCGGGCGAGCCTGAGCCAGAAGGCGACTACTATGTCGATGAGAAAGCCAAGCAGATTCATCTGTCTGAATCGGGCCACGAAAAGATTGAGCAGATTCTTGAAGAAATGGGCTTGCTGCCAGCAGGCGCAAGCCTGTACGACGCCCACAACATCACACTGGTGCACTACATGTTTGCCGCATTGCGCGCGCACACTTTGTTCACCAAAGACAAAGAGTATGTGGTGCAAAATGGCGAAATCGTGATTGTCGATGAGCACACAGGCCGCATGATGACGGGTCGCCGTTGGTCAGAGGGTTTGCACCAAGCGGTCGAGGCCAAAGAAGGGGTTGAGATTCAATCCGAATCGGTCACCCTTGCCTCCATCACATTCCAAAATTTCTTCCGCATGTACGAAAAACTCGCGGGCATGACAGGCACAGCCGACACCGAAGCTTATGAGTTCCAACAAATTTACGGCTTGGAAACAGTGGTCATTCCAACCCACCGCAAGATTCAACGTCTGGACAAGCAAGATTTAATCTTCCGCTCCGCCGAAGAAAAACACGCCGCCGTCATCATTGACATCAAAGAATGCATTGAACGCGGTCAACCCGCGCTGGTGGGCACCGCATCGATTGAGCTGTCCGAGCAACTGTCCGACCTGCTCAATCAACAAAACATCCCGCACAGCGTGCTCAATGCCAAACAACACGAACGTGAAGCGCTCATCGTCTCGCAAGCTGGCCGCCCAGGTGTGGTCACCATCGCCACCAACATGGCCGGCCGTGGCACCGACATCGTCCTCGGCGGCAATGTCGACATACAATCGCAATTCATCATGGCCGATGAAGCATTGAGCGACGATGAAAAAGCCGCACGCATTCAAACGCTCAAAGACGAGCACCCTGCCCTGCACGAGCAAGTACTCGCCGCAGGCGGCCTGCACATCATCGGCACCGAACGCCACGAGTCACGTCGCATTGACAATCAGCTGCGCGGTCGCGCAGGTCGTCAAGGCGATCCCGGATCGTCGCGTTTTTATCTGTCGATGGACGACGCGCTGTTGCGGATTTTCGCAGGTGAGCGCCTCAAATCCATCATGAATCGCCTCAAGATTCCGAACGGTGAAGCCATCGAATCGGGCATGGTGTCGCGCTCCATCGAATCGGCGCAGCGCAAAGTCGAAGCGCGCAACTTCGACATCCGCAAGCAATTGCTCGAATACGACGACGTCGCCAACGACCAACGCCGTGTGATTTACGCACAACGCAATGAATTGATTGACGACGGTCACGTATCCGAAACCGTCACCGCCATGCGCGAGGACGTGCTCACGCAAGTCGTGCGCAGCCACATTCCCGAAGACTCTATGGAAGAGCAATGGCAGCTGACCGAGCTCGAGCGCGTGTTGCGCGACGACTACTCGCTACACATCTCCGCCACGAACTGGCTGAGAACCAACACCAACGCCAGCGACGAGGACTTGATTGCACACATTCAATCCGAAGCCGCCAACACTTATCAAGCCAAAGTTGATATGGTGGGTGAAGAAGGCTTCCACAACTTTGAACGCGTGCTGATGTTGCAAACCATTGACAACCAATGGCGCGAACACTTGGCCGCTCTGGACCATTTGCGCCAAGGCATCCACCTGCGCGGCTATGCCCAAAAAAATCCGAAACAAGAATACAAACGCGAAGCCTTTGAATTATTCAGCCTGATGCTCGACAGCATTAAAGCAACGGTCACAGGGCTTTTGATGAATGTACAAATTCAAGCGCAAGAAGTCGAAGAAGCCGAGCAAAATATTTTGGACCAAGAAGAAGCCAAGCGCTCTCACTTGAACTTCCAACACGACGACATGAGCGCAGAAGCGGTCAACGCCCGCGAAGATCAAGCCTTCGAGCAACAGGTGCTCGCCAATGCATTCGGCGAAGAGTCCAGCACGCCGCGCGTCGGCCGCAACGATCCATGCCC
>CALMCK010000055.1 GCA_937862845.1 uncultured Burkholderiaceae bacterium
AATCGCATTTTTGGGATTGAGTTTGAACTCAAATAATCCACGGAAAGTCATGTGGCGCTTCGATTGATCGTTGATGATTTGCGCGTATTCTTTATAGGTTTGGTAGTTGTTGTTGCGCGTCGATTGTTGCAATTTCGCAATCGCATCGGGCGTCCACATGTGCTCCTCGCCGCGCACGCGCCATGCGTATTCGCCACCGGTCATGAGTTTGTTTTGCAACGAGTGCTTGCCACCAAATGCATGTTGGTGCAGCACCACGGCTTCTTGCGCCACTTCAAACAAGCCCATGCCTTCGATTTGTGTCGCGGTGCCTTTGAAGTATTTGTCAATGAGCTCTTTCTTTAAGCCGACCGCTTCAAACAGCTGCGAGCCCGTGTACGACATGTAGGTCGAGACCCCCATTTTGGACATGACTTTTTGCAGACCTTTGCCGCAGGCTTTGGTGAAATACGCAATCGCTTCGGACGGTTTTTTACCCGTTATCAAACCACGCTGCACCATGTCAGTCAATGTCGCAAAAGCCAAATACGGGTGTACCGCTTCTGCACCGTAGCCTGCGAGCAAGGCGAAATGATGCACCTCGCGCGCGCTGCCTGTCTCAACGACCAAGCCTGTCGAGGTGCGCAAACCATTTTCCACCAAGTGCTGATGAATCGCCGATGTGGCGAGCAAGGCGGGAATCGGCAAGTGGTTTTTATCCACACCGCGATCAGACAACACCAATACATTGATGCCTGATTTCACCGCATCAGCGGCCTGTGCACACAACGATGCGAGTTGCGCTTCAATCCCTGCTGCGCCCCACTCGGCGGGGTATTTCATGTCCAGCGTGAAGCTTTTAAATTTGCCATCTGTGTATTTTTCGATGTGGCGGATTTTCGCCATTTCATCGTAGTTCAATACAGGCTGCGACACCTCTAAACGCATCGGCGGATTGGTGTTATTGATGTCGAGCAAATTCGGTTTGGGCCCGATAAATGAGATCAGCGACATGACCATTTGCTCACGAATCGGATCAATCGGCGGATTGGTCACTTGTGCAAACAACTGGCGGAAGTACTGATAAAACGATTTGTGTTTTTTAGACAACACGGCCATCGGCGTATCGTTGCCCATCGAGCCTGTGGCTTCTTCGCCATTGGTGCCCATGGCTTGCAAAATAAATTTAATGTCTTCTTGCGTGTAGCCAAATGCTTGCTGACGATCGAGCAGCTCTGACTTTGGCACGGGGCGCTCCTCGACAGGCGTGAGCACGTGCTCAAGCTTCATCGACAGACGCGCATTCCATTCGTTATACGGGCGTGCGGTGGACAGGTTTTTCTTGATTTCTTCATCGCTGATGATGCGGCCTTGCTCTGTGTCGATGAGCAACATTTTGCCCGGTTGCAAACGCCATTTTTGTTTGATTTTCGCATCAGGAATCGGCAACACGCCAGACTCAGATGCCAAAATCACGAGATCATCATCGGTCACCACATAGCGCGCTGGGCGCAAACCATTGCGGTCCAGCGTGGCGCCGATTTGACGGCCGTCGGTGAAGCACAGTGCAGCAGGACCGTCCCATGGTTCCATCAGTGCGGCGTGGTATTTATAAAACGCGCGGCGCGGTGCGCTCATTTGTTCGTGCTGCTCCCACGCTTCTGGCACCATCATCATCATGGCGTGCGCGAGTGGATAGCCTGACATGACGAGCAATTCGAGGCAGTTATCAAACGAAGCGGTGTCGGATTGACCTGGGTAAATCAGCGGCCAGAGTTTGTTTAAATCATCACCCAAAACAGCCGATGAAATCGCTTTTTGGCGCGCACGTATCCAGTTCACATTGCCTTTGACGGTGTTGATTTCGCCATTGTGTGCAATGAATCGATACGGGTGCGCGAGCTCCCACGCAGGGAATGTGTTGGTTGAGAAACGCTGATGCACCAATGCGATTGCGGAAATCGTGCGGTGGTCGGACAAATCTTTAAAGTATTTGCCCACTTGATCGCACAACAATAAACCTTTATATACCACCGTGCGCGCACTCATTGAGGCGACGAAGTATTCTTTACCGTGTTGCAATTTCAGCGACTGAATGCGGTGTGATGCGGTTTTGCGAATCACATACAGTTTGCGCTCCAACGCGTCCGTGACCATGATGTCTGGGCCGCGACCAATGAAAATCTGACGCATCACAGGCTCAGTGGCGCGCACCGTCGGCGACATCGGCATGTCTGCATCGACGGGCACATCGCGCCAGCCCAAAACCACTTGGCCTTCGTCTCGCACCGAGCGCTCTAATTCTTGCTCGCAAGCCAAACGCGACGCCCGCTCTTTGGGCAAAAACACCATGCCCACCCCATACTCACCCGCCGCTGGCAGCATCACGCCTTGGCGCGCCATTTCCTCACGGTACAGCGCATCAGGAATCTGCAATAAAATCCCCGCGCCATCGCCCATCAAAGCATCCGCACCCACCGCACCACGGTGGTCCAAGTTGTGCAAAATCAACAAACCCTGCTGAACAATCGCATGGCTTCGCTGACCTTTAATGTGTGTGACAAAACCGACGCCACAGGCATCGTGCTCATCTTCAGCATTGTATAAACCGTGGGCGCTGGCTTCTGCGCGCAGCCCTTTAATGTGTTCAACGGATTCAGCAGGCGCGCTCAAAGCGGGCAAAAGTGGGTGGTTCATGGTGTGCTCCAAATCTAAAAAACATGCACTCGCTCACGCGGCGCACAGGAATATGAGCGTGACTATAAGGCCTTTTGACGCGGAGCACAATGATTTTTAAATGGGGTCGGTATATTTTTTCACTTGGCGCGTATCCCTTCTGTAGATTTAAAAGGGACGCATTAAAAAGCCTCTCTACTTTTTAAAACCAACCGCTTGATAAACAGCACACCCAGACAACACAAAACCATCACACCACAAACAACGTTATATAAATGCAACAGGTACACGGCTGCAAACGACAAAATTCAGTTCAAAAACACAATCTCTGCATAAACCCATTTATTTATCATGGTTTTGCGTTTACAATACGGTTTGATTAGACCGCCTATATTTTTGACAGGCCAAATGCCACTAGGATCACACATGACCCAAAACACACTCGACACCTCTAAAGTCATTGACGAGAGCGAACAACTCACCCAAAAATCTGCCATGACCCTGCTGGGCATCGCTTTTACACTGGCCATCGGTCCATTTGTGCTGTTGTATATGTTTGCCCAATCATTGGCAGGCAGTCACCCGCCGCCAAATGATCCCATGAACCCCGAGAGAATCAGCGAACGCATGCAACCCGTCGGCGGTTTCGTGTTAATCCCGAAAGCCACTGGCCCACAGACCGGCCAGCAGGTATTTGAAGGCCTGTGCACCAGCTGCCACACCGCAGGCGTGAGCGGCGCACCCAAAATCGGCTCAGGTGACTGGGCCCCCCACATCGCCAAAGGTTTTGACACTTTATTTATAAATGCAACAGGAGGCTTCAACCTCATGCCTGCTCGCGGCGGCAACCCCAAGCTCACCGATTTAGAAATCAAGCGTGCGATTGTCTACATGGCCAATAAATCTGGGGCAAATTTCGATGAGCCCGTTGAGCTCGACGCCGACGGCAAACCCATCCCTGCCGCAGCGGATGCAAGCGCTGCGGTACAATAAACCTCAACGCACCCTGTTGCATTAATGCCAACTTTACCAGTGTGTTTGAGAGGCTCTTAATATGATTAAGTATTTTCCGCTGTTTTATTGACTTTTCTTTATAACCGTGTAAAATTCCAATCAGGCGAATAGCCTCCTCTGTTTTTCCTCCCTAAACAGAGTGGTCATTTATTTGACATTCCCCCCAAGTCTCACGGCTTGGGGTTTTTTCGTGCCTTCGCATTCGTAAAGCCTTATAATACCAATACTTTTATTCATTTAAGCCGTTGTGGTTGAATCTCAAAAGCACAACCTATAAATAAAGCGAACAACACCGAATCATCCAACATAAAGCCAACATGAAAACTTTAAAAATCGCCAAGCGTGGGTCAACCGCTACCGAAAAAACCCGCCAACCTCTGCGCGGACGCAACCGCAACAATCAATCCAGCATTCCACAACGCGATGCCACGACGGACAAAACAGGGCAATCGCCGCGCTCGTTCAATGACAAACCGCGACGCGCTGCTGGCGACAGACCCGCACGTCCAAGCGGCGACCGTCCACAACGCTCATTCAACGACAAGCCTCGTTATGACAACAGCGATCGACCCGCACGCCCAAGCGGCGACCGTCCGCAACGTTCATTCAACGACAAGCCTCGCTATGACAACAGCGATCGCCCTGCGCGCCCAAGCGGCGACCGTCCACAGCGTTCATTCAACGACAAGCCTCGTTATGACAACAGCGATCGGCCCGCACGCCCAAGCGGTGACCGTCCGCAACGTTCATTCAATGACAAACCAGCGAATCCCTATGGCGAGCGACCAGCGCGCACGGCCAGCGACAAACCACGCCGCACCAGCGATGAGCGCCCGTCCCGCACAAACAATGAGGCCCCAGCCAATCCATACGGCGATCGCCCGCGCCGCCACATGGTGCAAGAACCACGCCGCCACGGCAAAGTCCGCGACGACATCAAACCACGCAGCAATGCCGATAAATCCGCACCACACGCACAGGTGCAATCGTCGGATGGCATCCGCCTCTCAAAGCATTTGTCCGACACAGGCGTGTGCTCTCGCCGCGAAGCCGATCAGTACATCGAGCGCGGCTGGGTCACGGTCAACGGCCAACGCGCCGTACTCGGCCAACGGATTTTACCCACCGACCGCGTTCAAGTGGCCAAGCAAGTTGCACAAGCACAAGAGTCGCGCGTCACCATCCTCATCAACAAACCCGTCGGCATTGTCTCTGGACAAGCGGAGGATGGTTATGAGCCAGCAATCGCATTGGTCACGCCAGACAATCAGTGGATCGGCGACGATTCTGGACGCAACTTCGAGCACAGCCACATCCGCAGCCTTGCGCCCGCAGGTCGCCTTGACATTGACTCGGTTGGTTTGCTGGTGTTGACCCAAGACGGCCGCGTCGCCAAAAGCCTGATTGGCGATAAAAGCGATGTCGATAAAGAATACCTCGTGCGCGTCGAAGGCAGCTTGAGCGACGAAGGCCTCGCCCTGCTCAACCACGGCCTCGAACTCGACGGCATGCCGCTGCGCCCCGCGCAAGTGGTTTGGCAAAATCAAGACCAGCTGCGCTTCGTTTTACGTGAAGGCAAAAAACGCCAAATCCGCCGCATGTGTGAACTGGTCGGCTTGCACGTCGTCGGCCTCAAACGAATTCGCATTGGTCAAGTACTGCTGGGTAATTTGCCCGAAGGACAGTGGCGCTATTTGGGTGAAAATGAAGTCTTTTAAACGCTCATGTTTTCCCACTCCCATACAAAAAACGCTCTTTATGAGCGTTTTTTGTATGTCAACTAGGGCTTGAGTGGCACACGAATCGTCCAAGCCAGCAATAGCACGTATGGCATGGTGGCTGTCGCGGTCAAATCTCCGAAGGGTCGACTTCAATCAACCACGTCAATCGAGTTTTGATCCCCACTAACGATTTTTGCCACAGTGGTAAAAACATTTGCAGTTTGCTGCGCTGTGGTGACTCTATCAATAACTGCGCGCGCTCTTGGGCATTTTTGCGGAGCATTTGCATGGGCACGGCGGCGTTGATGGTGATGGTTTTGAATGCATCGTTGTTGGCAACAATGGCCAATGCGGCGGTGCGCGCGGCGTTGGCAAATTCAATCGCTTGGGTGATTTTGGGTGCGGCGACGTGCAGCAGGGCTTGCGCGGCGAACGGCGGCAGGCCGAGTTGGGCGCGCACTTCGAGCTCTTCTTTGGCAAATGCTTCGAAGTCATGAGCGAGCAAATGCCGCCACATCGGGTGTTCGGGAAAGCCGGTTTGGATGGTGACGTGGCCTGCATGCACGCCGCGCCCTGCTCTGCCGATGACTTGTTGGAGCTGGGCAAACAGTCGTTCGGGTGCGCGGTAGTCCTGCGCAAACAAACCGCCATCGACATCGAGCACGCCGATGGTGGTGAGGTTTGGCCAGTCGTGGCCTTTGGCGAGCATTTGGGTGCCGACGATGATGTCGACCTCGCCTGCGGCGATGTCGGCGAGCTGGGTTTCGAGCTCGCCTTTTTTGCGTGTGATGTCGGCGTCGATGCGGCGAATCCGCGCATTGGGAAAGTCTTTGCGCAGGGTTTCTTCGAGCCGTTGCGTGCCTTGACCAATCGGCGATAGATCGGCGTTGCCGCAACTGGCACAGGTTTTGGGCACGCGTTTTTGCGCGCCACAGTGGTGGCAGTGCAACATGCGGGTGGTTTGGTGGTAGACCATGTGCGCGCTACACGCAGTGCAGTCAACTGTGGCGGCACAGTGGCCGCAGTAAAGCACGGGCGCGTAGCCGCGACGGTTTTGAAACAACAAACTTGTTTTTTGATCGTCCAGCGCGGCGTCCATGGCGACGCGCAGCGGTGCGCTGATGCCGTCGCTCATGTGTACTTTGTTGATGTCTATCAAGCGCACGGCGGGTGGTTTGGCGCCTGCAACGGCTCGGTCAGTGAGCACATGCAAACCGTATTTGCCGCTCTGGGCTGCGTGCCACGTCTCCAGCGACGGTGTGGCGCTGCCCAATATAATCGGAATGTTGAGCTGATGCGCGCGATAAATCGCCACGTCGCGGGCGGAGTAGCGCACGCCTTCTTGCTGGCGATACGATGTGTCGTGCTCTTCGTCCACGACAATCGCAGTGAGCTTAGGCAACATGGTTAAAATCGATAAGCGCGTGCCGAGAATGACGCGGGCATGACCACTGCTGGCACGCCAATAATTAAGCAGGCGGGTCGATTCGGTGAGCTTGCTGTGTAAACTGACGACGGCATCTGCGCCAAATCGCGCGGCCAAACGATTGGACAACTGCGGTGTGAGGTTAATCTCAGGCACGAGCACGAGCACTTGCGCGCTGTCGTTGCTGCTTAAAATCTGGGCGAGGTATTGCAAATAGATTTCGGTTTTGCCACTGCCTGTGATGCCAAACAACAACTGCGGTGATTTTTTAGGTTCTGAAGCGGCGACGTGCAGCGCTTGCAACACCTGTTGTTGGGCCTCAGTCAATGCCAATCCCGCGCTCAAATCCAGTGGCGCGGGCTGTGCCGCCATCGTTTGCCATTTTTTCCACGCCTGTTTGCCCGTGCCCATACCGACTGTGCCATCGGCATCGAGCTTAAACCCAGAGCCAGTGCGCAGCGCCGCAGGCAATGCGGGCAAGGCGACCTCACCCAGTCCACGTTGATAATAGCGCGCCATAAAGCGAATCAAATGCAACCATGTCGCATCCGCACGTGGCACAAAGGGCAACACCGCGGTCACGCTTTTAAGCTTATCGAGCGGCACGTCGGTGTGCTCGCTGTGCCCCACCACCCAGCCAACCACGGTCTGCCGCCCAAAATCCATCAGCACCGCACGCCCCAGCCAATCCTCTGGCGTGTGTAAATCCGCCGCCGCACAAGGCGCGTAGTCAAACACGCCTGTGGCCGATACATTGACCGGAATATCATGGGCGATGTGCAGCACCCAAGGGACGGAAAGTTGTGATGCCAAAATGAAATCCATGCTAAAAAAATGGCGCGGGCCACGCCGCTGCGCTGAAAAATATAACGGAACTGGCCGCCCAATCCAAAGGTGGTTTATCGGCCGCCCAGTTAGCGAGTGCAATTGAGTTTGAGTTTAACTTAATGGCTTAAGTATCGGTTTTTAAAAGACTTTTCACCTTACCCACAAAACCTGTGGATAACTCTGTGTACAAGCGCCCAAAAAGCCGCCCAAACCACCGTCAAACCGAGCTTTTTCTTAAAATGCTCAAATTTTACACAATTATGAAATCAGTTTAAATTCAAACACTTATGTGATAAATATGCCTTAAATACCCCACCACAGCTGCCAAAGCACGTCCACTCTGTATTCAGGCCAAACTGTGGGTAAGTCAAGGCTTTTTTATAAAAATTTTCTGAGTATTTCCCACACCAAATAGGTGTCAATATTTCACCGCACAGCAGCAATTATCCTGCCGCGCTCACACGCAGGCTTCGGCTGTAAGTGTGCACTTCATCGACCAAAACTTTGACCGCATCGGGGTCGGTGAATTGTGAAATACCATGCCCCAAATTGAACACATGACCCGCATGGTTGCCATAGCTGTCGAGCACACGGCGCACCTCAGCGCGTATCATCGCATCCGAACCAAACAACACGGACGGGTCGATATTGCCCTGCAAAGCGACTTTATCGCCAACACGCTGGCGCGCCACATTTAAATCCATCGTCCAATCCAAGCCCAGCGCATCCGCACCGCAGGCCGCCATGTCATCCAACCACACACCGCCACCTTTGGTGAACACAATCACAGGGATTTGCTCACCATTCACCTCACGGTTCAGACCTTGCATGACTTGACGCATGTACGCAAGCGAAAAAGCCTCATACGCACCATGCGCCAACGAGCCACCCCATGTGTCAAAAATCATCACCGCTTGCGCGCCCGCCGCGATTTGCGCATTCAGATACGCCGTTGTCGCACGCGCATTGACCGCCAGAATGTGGTGCAGCAATTCTGGACGCTTGTACATCATGGTTTTAATCGTGCGAAACTCTTTGCTCGAGCTGCCCTCAACCATATAGCACGCAATCGTGTACGGACTGCCCGCAAAGCCGATGAGCGGCACGCGCCCAGCCAACGCCGTGCGAATTTTCGCGACCGCGTCAAACACGTATTGCAGCTTCGCCATGTCAGGCACCTCGAGGCGTTGCACCGCCACCTCATCTTGCAACGGTCGGTCAAACACAGGACCTTCGCCCTCAACAAAACGCAGCCCCAAACCCATCGCATCGGGCACCGTTAAAATATCACTGAACAAAATCGCCGCATCCAAACCATAGCGATCAATCGGCTGCAAAGTCACCTCCGTCGCCAACATCGGATTCATCGCCAGCTGCATAAAACTGCCCGCCTTCGCACGCGTCGCGCGATACTCAGGCAAATAACGGCCCGCCTGACGCATCAGCCAAATCGGCGTGTACGGCGTCACCTCGCGGCGCAGCGCTTTAATAAAAGTGTCGTTCTGAAGTGGGGCAAATTGGTTCATAAAACCTCTAAAATATCGTTGCAATCATTGCAATGGAAGAAAAACAACATTGTAACGCGTCTTGTGCGCCGAGGGTTCAAAAGCAGCACGCCCTCATTTGGCCATCGACATACTGAATTTTAAAAACACATGTTGAGATGCGCCAACTCTTTTGGGACATGCCATATCACCACGATTTTTGCCCACCACAAACCGCTTCATTTGTTGCATCATTTAGACCTCAAACACCAGCGCATCCGCTATAATCAAAGCCATTCAATCTACACATTACTCGCCGACCGACGTTCATCAACACACATCCCCGATTCAGATTGCTTGGCATTTTTGGACAATTGGGTCATGTCGTGCGTTATTTCTGGCGCAACAGCGCGTTTTAAACACAATCATTTCAGTCATCACCAAGGAGTACTTCATGAGCCAAACTTACACCATCGCAGGCATGACCTGTGGTCACTGCGTTGCCCGAGTTGAAACCGCACTGCGCGCCGTCGCAGGCGTCACCTCAGTCGTGGTCAGCTTAATGCCGCCACGTGCTGTTGTTGAGGGCGATGATGTGGACTTTAATGCACTGGCAGCGGCGCTCGCTGGCACGCAATTCTCAATGACGCAAGCGCCTGTGGTGGCGCAGAACAAATCCCGGACACGATAAATCGAAAGTTCAACACATCGAACCCAAGTGCCGTGGAATGGCAGGCACGCACAGACAGTGCTGCGCCTGTGGCACCGACCGTGCCGAGTGCGCCGATAAACCCTGTGGCACCGCGCGCAATCGAGGCATATCCAGCGGCGGCTCTAGCGACGCACCCGCCGCCCGCACCATCGACAGCCTCACCCCCAACTACAATGAATGCGCCATCAGCACACTGCCAATGGCCAGCGTCACACTCACCGACATGGCCAAATCACTCGGCGTGCCCATCGAGCAATTGTCCCAAATCAACACCAGT
>CALMCK010000056.1 GCA_937862845.1 uncultured Burkholderiaceae bacterium
GGCTTTGCGCTAAATACAAAACCTGTGACACCGCATGCCAACGCGAAAAATCTGCTGCCATCGCAGGATTGACAAGGCTTTGTGCTTTTAAGTCAGCCATGAGCGGGGTCAGGCCCGCATACTGCACGACCAGCAAAAACACCAAACCAATCAACCACCACAGCTCGCGCTGCAAATGAAGCTGTTTGCTCAAGCGCAAGCGCATGTCGAGCAACATCAGCACCGCACAGCACAGACCAAGCACATAGACGCCATTGAGCAACACGCCGACCGCTTCGCCTGCCAGCACTCGCGGAAAATGCGCAAACAACAAAGGCGCAACCAAATAACCCACGACCCACGTCGCGCCGGCCCAAACAACCAAGGCCAGATTTGCCAGAGACGCGAGATATTTGAGTTTTTTCATGGTTTAAAGGTAATGCACGGCCATGATTTCGTACTCGCGCTTGCCCGATGGGGCTTGCACTTCTGCGACATCGCCTGCGTATTTGCCAATCATGGCACGCGCAATCGGCGAGCTGATGGAGATTTTAGACAGTTTCAAATCCGCTTCATCGTCACCGACGATTTGGTATTTCACCGCATCGCCAGACTCTAAATCTTCAAGTTCAACCGTTGAGCCAAACACCACGCGGCCTTCGGCATCGAGCTCGCTCGGGTCGATGATTTGGCAGTTGCTCAGCTTAGACTCTAAATCGATGATGCGGCCTTCGATAAAGCCTTGTTTTTCTTTCGCGGCATCGTACTCAGCATTTTCGGACAAATCGCCTTGCGCGCGTGCTTCAGAAATCGCAAGTATCACTTGCGGGCGCTCAACCGTTTTAAGATTGTGCAGCTCGTCTTTGAGCAGCTTCGCGCCAATTTTAGTGATGGGAGTGGCCATGTGTTACCTCTAAAAACAGATGTTATCAAAAATCTAAAAAAATCCACCGCCCCAAAAGGAGCGGTGGTTTCGTAGCAATAAAAGCATTGTACACAATAATCAGACTCGGTGTAAGTTCTGTGATGATATTTAAATCACAAGGCTCAGGCCAGTGCAGAAGCGATGTACAGCCAGACGACGCAAATCAAACCAACCGCCCAAACCAATGAGCGTGCGGTGGCTAAGTTTTTGGCATAACACCACACATAAGTGAGTCGAGCAATAATAAATACGCCAGCCAATGCATTGAGCGTGCTCGAGTCAACACCGAAATGAGTGGCCAGTAAAATCGCTGGTGCGAACATCATCAACGCTTCCCAGCTGTTGTCCTGCGCCCAACCCAAACGCTTGATGACTGAGTTTTCGGCAGCGGCATCGAATTGAGCACGCGGTTGACGATTGTCATAACCGCCTGCGGTTTTGGCGATGACGCTTTTACCGACAGCAGCTGACAACATCGGCAAAAGTGAGGCAAGCAATACCATCCAATGAGCGAACAACATAAAACCTCCAAAACAAAATTAAAAAATCAAAACGAAAAAAACGCAAAAATCTCGGCAATTAACCCAAACCCATGACTTCACGCACATCGCGCATGGTTTCTTGTGCCATTTTACGGGCTTTCTCAGAGCCATCGGCAATGATGCTGCGCACGAGACTTGGGTCGTCCAGATACACTTGTGCGCGCTCCAACAATGGCTGTTGCTCGCGCAACACAGAGTCAATCACGGGCTGCTTGCACTCAATACAGCCGATTTTGGCGTTGGTGCACGAATCCTGTACCCACATGCAGGTGGCGTCGCTGCTGTAGATTTGGTGCAGCGGCCACACAGGGCATTTTTCGGGCGTACCTGGATCGGTTTTGCGCACACGCGCAGGATCGGTCGGCATGGTGCGGATTTTTTTCGTGATGGACTCTGCGTCTTCACGAATGGCAATGGTGTTGCCATAGCTTTTGGACATTTTTTGGCCATCGAGCCCAGGCATGCGCGACTCTTTGGTCAACAAGGCTTGTGGCTCCACCAAAATAATGCGGCGGCTGCCCTCGAGATAGCCAAACAATCGTTCACGGTCGGCCTGAGTGATGCTTCTGGCGTCATTGAGCAGCGCATGTGCTTGCTCGATGGCATCGTCGTCGCCCTGTTCTTGGTAGCGATTGCGCAGCTCGTTGTACTGACGTGCGGTTCTGCTGCCGAGTTTTTTGACCGCTTCTTGCGCTTTTTCTTCAAAACCTGGCTCACGGCCATACAGATAATTAAAGCGCCGCGCCACCTCACGGGTCATCTCCAAATGCGGCACCTGATCATCACCGACAGGCACGTGTTGGGCCCGATAGATGAGGATGTCAGCGGCCTGCAGCAGCGGATAGCCGAGAAAACCGTAGGTCGAGAGGTCTTTTTCTTTGAGCTTATCGATTTGTTCTTTGTAGGTCGGCACGCGCTCAAGCCAGCCCAGCGGCGTGGACATGGCGAGCAAAAGGAATAATTCTGCATGCTCAGTGACTTGCGACTGAACAAATAAAGTCGCCTGCGTCGGGTCAATGCCCGCCGCCAACCAATCAACCACCATCTCGTGTGTGCTCGACTCAATCCCGCTTGGATCGTCATAATGCGTGGTCAACGCATGCCAGTCGGCGACAAAAAACAAACACGGGTATTCGCTTTGCAGCTTGAGCCAATTTTTAAGCACGCCATGGTAGTGGCCTAAATGCAGCGCACCTGTGGGGCGCATGCCTGATAAAACGCGTTCTGGAAACATAATTACTCGCAGTGAGGAAAGGAAACGAGACATTTAAAAACCCTGTCCCGAACAACTAAACAATAAAAAAATTTACTTGAGTAACAAATAATGCAAAGGAGAAACAATGGTTTGGATGATGTTGTTCATGCTGGTCATGATCGGCCACACCCAGTAATTACCAATGATGTT
>CALMCK010000057.1 GCA_937862845.1 uncultured Burkholderiaceae bacterium
GTTCGCGATTCACCAAAGCGATGAAACGCTTGCCAGCATGGACGCATGGAACACCAAAACCCATGGCAATTCAGGCCTCACGGCCCGCGTTAAAGCCAGCACCACCACAGAATCAGATGCCGCCTTGCAACTCATCGAATTCCTCAAGCCCTATATCGGCGTCGGAAAATCGCCCATGTGTGGCAACTCGATTTGCCAAGACCGCCGATTCATGGCGCAACACATGCCCGAGCTCGAAAAGTATTTTCACTATCGCAACCTCGATGTCTCAACGCTCAAAGAGCTCGCCCGCCGCTGGCATCCACGCGTCTATGATGGCTTTAAAAAAGCCACAGCGCACACGGCATTGGCCGATATTTATGAATCGATAGACGAGCTTAAGCACTATCGAGAGCACTTGATTGTCAAATAAAATCAACGGTTTATATCAAACTGCGTCAAAAATTCATCCCATCAAATACAATTACCAATACGGATACCCATGCAAATCAATCGCCAGCACCTGACCGACGCGACACAGTCAAACATCATCACAGAGCAGCAAGCCACAGACCTTTGGCAATTTTTTAACACGCAGTTGCAAGACGTGCCGAGTTTTCGCTTCACGCATATTTTATATTACGTCGGTGGGCTGATTGCAATCGGCTCGATGACATTGTTCATGAATCTGGGCTGGGAGCGTTTTGGTGGCTGGGGTTTATTCTCGATTGCAATTTCTTATGCAATGGTGGCGTTGGTGTTGTTGCATTATTTCTATGGACGACTGCGCTTGCCGATTCCTGCGGGCATCATGGCGGCCTTAGTTGTTGCGTTGACGCCTTTGGCAATTTACGGATTACAAAACGCGTTGGGCTTTTGGCCGCATGATGAGCTTACGGACATGGCTTACCGCGATTACCATCGCTGGATTGACTGGCGTTGGATGTTGATGGAGTTGGCAACTTTAGTGGTGGGTGTGGTGATGTTGTGGCGTTATCGTTTGCCTTTTTCTGTCATGCCTATTGCTGTGACGTTGTGGTATATGAGTATGGATCTGGCGCCATTTTTATTCGGTGGTGCTTTTGGTGAGGTCAGTTGGGCGTTGCGTGAACAAGTTTCGATGTGGTTTGGTCTGGCAATGCTGATATTGGCTGTGTATGTTGATTTTCGTGGGCGTGAAGCATTTATTAGAGGCAAAGACTTTGCTTTTTGGTTGTATTTGTTTGGTGTGCTGGCTTTTTGGGGCGGGTTATCATCGATGGATTCGGACAGTGAATTCAATAAATTCATTTATCTGTGCATCAATCTATTTATGATTGTGATTGGTGCAACTTTGATGCGACGTGTGTTTGTGATTTTTGGTGCATTCGGAGTGGCTGGTTATATCGCACATTTGGCAGATTACGTGTTTAAAGACAGCATGATGTTTCCATTGATTTTAACTTTGCTTGGCTTGTTGATTATTTGGTTGGGTGTGAAGTGGCAACGCAATGAAGCAGTGTTGTCAGCACGTTTTCAAGGATTTTTACCGTCGTCAATTCGAGAAATGTTGTCAAAAAGGGTATAAGTGAATCCAAAATCAGTTAAAACCTTTGTTTTTAGACGGGTTGATTTTTCTTCAAAATAGACGTTGTCACGTAAAATGACGGGTAATTTCACACCATCATTTCACAGGATGACCAATGGGACACTTCGACACACAACTCACCAAGCACGCACAACGCCACGACTGGGCCAGCGATGAAATCGCTGCATTATTTGATTTGCCCTTCATGGAATTGATCTATCAAGCGCAAACCGTGCACCGCGCACACCATCAAGTCGAGCACATCGAAAAAGCGGTGTTGCTCAACATCAAAACAGGCGCCTGCCCAGAAAACTGTGGCTATTGCTCACAGTCTGCGCATTTTGACACGGGGCTGGATAAAGAAAAGCTCATGCCCGTCAACGAAGTGCTTGAGGCTGCGTCCAAGGCCAAAGAGGCGGGCGCAGCGCGATTTTGCATGGGCGCGGCGTGGCGCTCGCCACCTGCGGCTGCGATGCCGTCATTGATTGAAATGATTAAAGGCGTGAATAATCTGGGGCTGGAAACCTGCATGACGCTCGGTATGCTCAAGGATGAACAAGCGCAAACCCTCGCCGATGCAGGATTGGCTTACTACAACCACAACATCGATACGTCATCCGAGTACTACGATAAAGTGGTCACCACGCGCACCTTTGATGAGCGCATCGATACGCTGAACGCGGCGCGTGAAGCTGGCATGCGTTTGTGCACGGGTGGCATTCTCGGCATGGGTGAGAGCCGTGCTGACCGCGTCAGCATGTTGCGCACGTTGTCTTCACTCGCGCCGCACCCAGAGTCTGTGCCGATTAACCGCCTAGTGCCGATTGAGGGTACGCCGCTGGCTGACTCAACGCGCATTGACGATGAGGAGTGGATACGCACCATCGCGGTTGCTCGTGTGATGATGCCGACCACCACCGTCCGCCTCGCGGCAGGTCGCCATGAGCTTGACTGGGCGGCGCAGTCGCTGTGCTTTATGGCGGGTGCCAACTCGGTTTTTTATGGTGAAAAACTGCTCACCACACCGAATGTGACGGTGGCTGAGGACAATCGAAAGCTGTTTCAACTCAAACAAGTGGGCTGATGTTTTGTGTCGGCCAGCATTAAAATCGGCCTCTGAAAAGAGGCCGATTTTTTTGGTGAGGCCGCACGAATATTGTATGTGTGTTTGCCTCACCTTTAATGCTGTGCGCATTTAAAACCGCGAGCGTTTGAGTGATTTTAACTCTTTGGGTTTGGGCTGTGATTTTTTGCTCAATGCTTGTGCAAGCTGCAGGCCGATGGCGGAGGGCGCTTTTTTTTGTTT
>CALMCK010000058.1 GCA_937862845.1 uncultured Burkholderiaceae bacterium
GCGCTGGCAGGTAGGGTGGCTGTGCGGCGATGAGCGAGGCTTGGTGCAGGTGGCGTGAAGGCGAGGGTGCAAAGCGACCAACATACGCATTATCAGAAGGCTTTTGCGACAAGTAAGCGCTCGCCAACCAAGTGGTCGGTTCAATGTTAACGGGTAGATTCATGGGTTGTGCTCGTGTGGGTTTGGTACAATGTTGCTTGTTGAATTCACCGTTTATTATAACGTCATTCAAGCAACAAACCCCATTCGCCGTCCACGCCGGGCATCTTCACCCTGTATTTTTTGAGCCAATATGAGCCAACCCCACTTCATCCACCTGCGCATGCACTCCGAGTTTTCGGTGAGCGATGGCATTGTGCGCATTGGCGAAGCGATTTCGGCGGCCAAGGCAGACGGGCAGGGCGCGTTGGCGCTGACGGATTTGGGCAATGTGTTTGGCCTGATTAAATTTTACAAAAAAGCACTGGCTGAAGGCGTGAAGCCGATTATGGGTGCGGATGTGTGGATTGCCAATCCCGATGCGCCTGCTGCGCCGACGCGCATGTTGCTGTTGATTCAAAATCGTGCGGGCTATCTGCGTTTGTGTGATTTACTCAGCCGCGCGTACATGCAAAAAGACCGTGTGACCCATGGCCAACTGCAGGCGTCGTGGCTGCTCGATGAGGCGGCGGCGAACCACGGCTTGATTGCGCTGTCGGGCGCGCATCTGGGCGATGTGGGTGAGCTGCTGCTCAAAGAAAAAACCGATGAAGCGGCAGCGCGCGTGGCTGAGTGGCGTGCGGCGTTTCACAATCATTATTATTTAGAGGTCCAACGCTTGGACACGCGTGAGTCAACGCAGCAGACTTTGCTGGCGGCTCAGCTGGCGGCGGACACGGGCACGCCGTTGGTGGCGACCCATGCGATTGAGTTCCTCACCGAGGACGACCACCGCGCGCACGAAGCGCGGGTGTGTATTTCACAGGGCGAGATTTTATCCAATCCGCGCCGTGAGGCGGCATTCAACCCTTGCCAGTACCTCATGACCACGGCAGAGATGGCGACACGCTTTGAGGATTTGCCAAGCGCCTTGGCCAACTCAGTGGCGATTGCGCAGATGTGCAACCTCACACTGGATTTGGGCAAGCCGCAGCTGCCTGACTTCCCGACACCCAATGGCGAGACCATCGCTGAGTACACGCGGATTTTATCGCACGAGGGCTTAGAGAGGCGATTGCTCAAGCTGTATCCCGATGAGGCAAAGCGCGATGATGAGCGACCGCGTTATGTGGATCGTCTGAACATCGAGCTGGACACGATTATCCAGATGGGCTTCCCTGGTTACTTCCTCATCGTCGCTGACTTCATCCGCTGGGCGAAGGACAATGACGTGCCCGTCGGCCCAGGTCGTGGCTCAGGTGCGGGCTCTCTGGTCGCTTATGCGCTGAACATCACCGACCTTGACCCACTTGAATACGCGCTGCTGTTTGAGCGATTTCTCAATCCTGAGCGCGTCTCCATGCCCGACTTCGATATTGACTTCTGTCAGGATGGGCGTGACCGCGTGATTCAATACGTCAAAGACCATTACGGCCATGATGCGGTGTCGCAGATTGCCACTTTCGGCACGCTCGGCGCGAAAGCAGTGGTGCGCGACGTCGGCCGTGTGCTGGATATGCCGTACAACTATTGTGATGGGTTGTCGAAACTCATCCCGCACGACCCAGCCAATCCGTGGACGCTGGAAAAAACCCTCAAAGAAGAACCGACTTTCGCAGAACGCTACGAGAATGAAGAAGAGGCGCAAGAAATCATCAACCTGTCGCGCCCGCTCGAAGGCCTGACGCGCAACATCGGCATGCATGCGGGCGGCGTGCTCATCGCCCCTGGTAAACTCACGGATTTTTGCCCAGTGTATTGCGCGGCAGGCACGAACTCCGTGGTCAGTCAGTATGATAAAAACGACGTTGAGTCGATTGGCTTGGTGAAGTTTGACTTTCTTGGTTTGCGCAATTTAACCATTCTCAAACTCGCCGTCACCTACCTCAAAGATCTCAACCCCGACCGTGCCGACTTCGTATTAGAAGACTTGCCACTGAACGATCCGAAGGTGTTTGACATCTTCAGCAAGGGCAACACCACCGCGGTGTTTCAATCCGAGTCACGCTCTGCGAAAGACCTTGAAAAGAAACTCAAACCCGATTCCTTCGAGGACATCATTGCGCTGATGGCACTCAATCGACCGGGCCCACTCGGCTCAGGCATGGTGGACGACTTCATCGCCCGTAAAAAAGAGCAGGTCAAAACAGGGCGCGGCAACGACGCGTGGTATTTCCACCCCGAGCTCAAAGCCACGCTCGAGCCGACTTATGGTGTGATGGTGTATCAAGAGCAGGTGATGTTGGTCGCGCAAATTCTCGGCGGCTACTCACTCGGCGGCGCGGACATCCTGCGCCGCGCCATGGGTAAAAAAGACGCCGCAGAAATGGCCCGTCAGCGTGACGTATTCGCCGCAGGTGCAGAAAAACACGGCGTGCCCGTCGCATTGGCGACCGAGTTGTTTAACCTGATGGAAAAATTCTCGGACTACGGTTTTAACAAATCGCACTCCGCAGCATACGCTTTAATTGCCTATCAGACCGCATGGTTTAAAGCCTATTATCCCGCCGAATTCATGGCCGCGACCATGTCCTCTGACATGGACGACACGGACAAGATGCAGATTTTTTACCTCGACGCCATCGAGGACAATGGCCTGACGATTTTACCGCCCGACATCAACACATCGTTTTACAACTTCATGCCGACCGATGCGAAAACCATTCGTTACGGTCTCGGCGCAGTCAAAGGCTCGGGTCAAGCCGCCATCGAAGCGGTGGTGCGCGAGCGTGTCGCGAACGGCCCATTCACAAGTTTTTTTGATTTTTGTATGCGCGTCGACAAGCAAGCGGTCAATCGCCGCACGCTCGAGTCGTTGATTAAAGCGGGCGCATTTGACACCCTGCACGACAACCGCGCCAGCGTGCTCAACTCGCTCGAGCACGCACTCGACGCCGCCTTACACGCCGAGCAAAACAAACACCAAAACAGCCTGTTTGACGACAATGCCACACTCAATGTCGAATGGCAAAACCAGCTCGCACAAGCCGAGCCATGGACGCTGCGCGAAAAGCTCGGCTGCGAGAAAACCGCGCTCGGCTTTTATTTAAGCGGCCATCTGTATGACGAATGCGCCAGCGAAGTCAACGCCATCGTTAAAACCCGCCTCGCCAATATTTCACCGCAGCGTGACGCCGTCCTGCTCGCAGGCATCATCACGCAGGTGCGCACCATGTTCACCAAACGCGGCAAAATGATGTTTGTCACACTCGATGACAAAACCGCCCGCATCGAAGTGTCCGTGTTC
>CALMCK010000059.1 GCA_937862845.1 uncultured Burkholderiaceae bacterium
AGCTGTTCGCCCTTGGCTTCGAAACCTTGCGGGCGCATCTCGTCGAATTGTGCTGCGCCGCCTGCGGCCACCTCAATCTCGATTTCCTTGTCATCGAGCTCGCCCTCGCGCAGTTTTTTGCGGAATTTTTGGCGCGTGCTGCTTTCTGCTTTGTCCTCATCGGCTCGCGAATACTCACCCGTCGTCACTTCACGTGCGCCAGGCAACAGCGCATCTAAAATGCGATCTTCTGCTGCGTCCTCGGCACGGCTTTGCATGAGTTTAGCGGCACCTGCGCGGGCGTTTTTGACCGCCACTTCAACCAAATCTTTGATGATGGATTCCACGTCTTTGCCGACGTAACCCACTTCTGTGAACTTGGTCGCCTCCACTTTAATGAATGGTGCGCCCGCGAGACGTGCGAGGCGGCGGGCGATTTCGGTTTTGCCGACGCCCGTTGGTCCCATCATGAGAATGTTTTTTGGCGTGACTTCGACGCGCATGATGGCATCGAGCTGCCCACGTCGCCAGCGATTGCGCATGGCGAGCGCGACGGATTTTTTCGCATCGTTTTGGCCGACGATGTGTTTGTCGAGCTCTGAGACGATTTCTTTGGGGGTCATGCTGAATGGATTGGACATGTGGTTCCTTAACTGTTTTGTAGCTCGGGGTTTAATCCGACATCGCTTCATTTAAACGTGTCGGGCAAGCCCGACCTACCGCAAATGATTGCTTTTACAATGTTTCGATGGTGTGGTTTTGGTTGGTGTAAATGCAAATATTGCCCGCGATTTCGAGGGATTTTTTGACGATTTCGGCGGGCGATAAATCGGTGTTGTGCAGCAACGCCAAACCCGCCGATTGCGCAAACGCGCCGCCAGAACCGATGGCAATCAAGCCATCCTCGGGTTCGAGCACGTCGCCATTGCCCGTGATGATGAGTGATGCGGTGTGGTCGGCGACGGCGAGCATCGCTTCGAGCCGACGCAGCACGCGGTCGGTGCGCCAGTCTTTGGTCAAATCAATCGCGGCGCGGGTGAGGTGGCCATTGTGCTTTTCGAGCTTTGCTTCAAAGCGCTCAAACAAGGTAAATGCATCTGCGGTCGCGCCCGCGAAACCCGCAAGCACTTGACCGTTATAAAGTTTACGCACTTTGCGCGCGCTGCCTTTAACGATGGTGTTGCCCAGTGTGACTTGGCCGTCGCCGCCGATGGCGACCTCTGTGCCACGTCGCACCGATATGATGGTCGTGCCGTGGTATTGTTCCATGCTGTTCTCCGTGTGTTCGCTGATGCTTGATAAATTAGGGTGTTTTTACAAAAAACAAGGGCGCGATAAATCGCGCCCTGCATCGTGGCTTTGCGTCTGGCTCAATCCCCAAACATTTTTTGTACTTTTTCGCGACGCTCTTGCGCTTCTAACGACAGCGTCGCGGTCGGACGCGCGAGCAGACGACCGACACCAATCGGCTCGCCCGTTTCTTCGCACCAACCATAATCGCCCGAGTCGATGCTTTCGATGGACTGGCCAATTTTTTTGAGCAGTTTGCGTTCGCGGTCGCGCGTGCGCAGCTCTAACGCATGCTCTTCTTCAATCGTGGCGCGATCGGCGGGATCGGGGACGACTTCGTTTTCACGCAAGTGTTCGGTGGTGTCGCCCGCGTTTTTGAGTAGCTCGTTTTGCATGTCGATCAGACGCTGTCTAAAAAAAGCCAGCTGTACGTCGTTCATGTAGTCTTTAATCGGCATTTTAAGCAGTTTTGCCTCAGTCATTGCGCCCACTGCGTTGCGTTCTTGTGCCATTTCGGTCTCTCTAAAGTAGTTAATTTGCTTGCGCGGCGCAGCCTTCGAGCTCGCTTTGCATCTGTACAGCGGGTAAGTCATTGCCCCACAACCACATCTGGGTGCGCGGCATGTCTGTGATTTGCCAAAAGCTGACAAAATCATCGGCCCATAAATGATGCAGGGCTTGTATGCACAACGGCGAGGACTCGCCTTTTAAGTAAACGATGGCCTGAAACCGCACCAGCTTGTCGCCATAAAGCACTCGCCAGCTTTCTAATGTGGCGCGTAATTTTCGTGCGGACAGCGACAAATCAAACGATAAATATACCACTTTACGTGCACCCCATGCATCTAAATCTGCTTTTTTTATCGCCTCGCGCCAAAGCGGTGCGTCGTTGGCGTATGCCGTAATAGGGTTGACGATGTCGGCATCGTTCTCAAATCCTTCGTGCAACCAAGCGGCCAGTGGATTCACGGCGCGCATATAGGGCACAAAGTCGGCTTTATACACATCCCCATCAAAACTCAACACGCGATCCGCGAGCAGGAGACGATCGAGCGCCGCGCCATCGGGCAGATTGTCCCACAGCTTATCCAACTGCATCAGCACCAGCACTTCATCCAGCCCTGCCCCATGCTGGGGCAGCTCGTACAGCATCCACTGCGCCCACAGCATGGCGGGTGCACGCGCGGGCAATATAAATATAACCTTGGCCGCGGGTGTGGCGCGTGCATTGCTGACGCGTTGCACAACTTGGCCGACCACATCATCGTCCACCAAGAGGCTGCTTTTCATCACATGACACGACAGCCCTGCGCGTGCGTAGGCGCTGTCCTCGTGGGCGACCACACGCACAGATTGATCCATGTGTGCTTGCGCGGCTTGGCGCGCCCATGTCGGTACGTGGTCTGTGAAGTCGATGTCGGGTTGATTTTCAAACCAAAGTGACACAGCTAAATTCATAGTCTGTCCTTTATTACCATTGTTGCAAAATGATTCGTTTGAGCACATGCAAGCGTCGGTGAAAAAAATGATCGGCGCCCGCGATGACCGTCACAGGCAAGTCTTGCGGCTCGGCCCAACGCATCACGGCGCTCAGCGGAATCGTGTCGTCGAGCTCACCATGAATCACAATTGTGTCCTCGGCGACGGTCGCGACATCCCATTTGCCTGCGGCGGTGCCGATCATCACCATGCGTTGCACCGCTCTGCCGCTTGCTTTGAGCGTCTCTGCGACGCGGCTGATGACGTATGAGCCGAACGAGAAGCCCGCCAAAACCAAAGGTTGTTCTGCACCGAACTCAGCGCGCATCCAGTCAATCACTCGCAGCGTGTCTTCCTGCTCGGCCATGCCGTTGTCGTGCACGCCGGCGGTTTTGCCGACGCCGCGAAAATTTGGGCGCACAGTGATGTAGCCCAGCTCGTTCAATGTTTTGGCCAAAGTCTGTGCGACTTTATTGTCCATCGTGCCGCCAAACAATGGGTGCGGATGGGCGACCAGTGCCACGCCGAGCACATCGCCTTTGGCTGCATCGATGGCGATTTCGATGTCGCCCGCTGCGCCTGCGATGAGTTGTTTGACCGTGCCCGCAATCATGCTTTATCCACCAACAATCGTGTGACCACGCGGTCGTTGGTCAGATGCTCGTGGATGATTTCATCCAAATCCGCCTTATCGACATATTGATACCAAACGTTGTCTGGGTACACCACACACACAGGGCCGTTGGCGCAACGATCGAGGCAGCCTGCTTTGTTCACACGCACTTTGCCCGCTCCGAGCAAGCCGAGTTCGTGGGCGCGCTCTTTGACATACGCTTGTGCGTCTATCGCGCCGCAGCGCGCACAGTCGCCACGCTCGTCATCGGCATCGCGCTCGTTGAGGCAAAAAAAGATGTGGTGTTTAAAATATCCGCTCATATTCTGTCTGCTTTATAATCATTGAATGTTAATGTCGAACCTTACTTATCCGCCGCTGCAACTGGCCCGTTTACAAAACGGCTGGTCCACGCACAGCCAAGCCACAACGCCACTGGGCATACAGTATGTCGCCGAGTGCGAGTCAACCAATGCGCAATTATACAGCAGCACACGCCAGCACAACACTTTGTTGGTCACTGAGCGGCAAAGCCACGGCAAGGGTCAGTTTGAGCGCGCATGGGTCAGTGTCGCGGGCGATTTGATTTTTTCGCTCGGCCTCACATTGCCACTTGCGCAACTGCCCGCGTTGTCACTGCGCATTGGCTTGGCATTGACACAGGTGTTTGCGCAACACTCGCTCTCCACACAGCTCAAATGGGCCAACGATGTCATCGCACAACACCCCGACACAGGTCAGCGCGGCAAGCTCGCGGGCATATTGGTGCAGTCTCAGCCCGCCCACCACGGCCACGCGTGGGTGGTCATCGGCGTCGGTGTCAATGTCGCGCCGCGCTTGTTGCCCCAACAAATCAACGCCTCTGCCTTCGCACCGATCGGTTTGGCGCAGCTCGCGCCGCAGTGGAGTACGCCTGAAGCAGGCGCACGCGAGGCACTGCTGATTGCCCTCGTGGACACCATACTCGTTCACATCGAGACCGCCGCACTCAATCAAGACTTGCCCAAATTATGGAATGCGCACGACATTTGGCGCGGCCAAGCAGTGACACTCACCGACCCGCAAGGCGCAGAACACCATGGCACAGCAGCGGGCATCGCACCGAGCGGCGCGTATCAGGTTAAGCTCGACAGCAACGGCACGCTCAAAGCATTTGTCAGCGGTCAACTGCGAGCGCGCTCATGAACACACTCACCACACCGACCACATTGCTCATCGACATCGGCAACACACGAATCAAATGGCACTTTGACAACAACGCGACACCCTTGTTGGCCGACACCGTCGCGACTGCACTCTCGCACCACGATCCACAATGGCTCAACGCACTCAAAAAAATTTGGCAAAACCAAACCACGCCGACACAATGCCGCATCAGCAGCGTCGCCAGCGCAGACGTGTTGAGCCACGTCCAACACCTCATCGGCACGCTTTACCCCGACTGTGTGCAACACCTGATTCGCGCAGAAGCACAGCACCAAAAATTCAAACTCGCCTATCCCAATCCCGCTCAAATGGGCAGTGACCGCTACGCCCAACTGCTCGGTGCGCAGATGCTGTGCACCGAGCAGCAACACATCGTCCTCAGTGCAGGCACCGCCACCACCATCGACGGCGTGCTCGCAGATGGGAGGCACATCGGCGGTGTGATTTTGCCCAGCATGCAGCTGATGCGCCAAAGCCTGCATCAGTACACGGCCAAACTACCGCTGACCGATGGCGAGTTTCAAGCCACTCACGCACCGACCAACACCATCGACGCCCTCGCCAGTGCCGCCACCCTCGCCAGCCTCGGCACGCTCAACGAATTCATCTCACGCTACATGCCCAGCGACGACGTCACACTCATTCTGTGCGGCGGCAACGCCAGCGCACTCAGCCCGCACATTCGCCACGCGCAAATAAAAACGGTGCTTCACGCACCGTCATTGTGTTTGCTTGGGTTGAAATTCTGGCAAGCCGACTAAACGCTCAGATACCCCGCCATCTCCATTAAAAACAGCCCGTTAATCGCCGCATGCATGAGCAAAGGCGTGACGAGCGAACGTGTCTGCAAACGGGCAAAGCCCAACAAAACACCCAGAACAAATATACCAAACATTTCGTGCGCATGGTATTGGCCATGCAGCAAAGCCCATGTGAATGCAGCCAATGCGACCGCCAATGCTGGCGCATCTCTAAAAGGCAAGCGCTCAAAACCCGCCAACACAAACCCACGAAAAACCATCTCCTCAAGCAACGGCGCAGAGACAACAACGAAACCAAACAGCCACCATTTGTTCATGCTTTTGGCATAGATGTCCTCTCCAAAACTCGAGACAGGCAGCCCCAAGCGTTGCGTCACAAAATCCATGGCCAAGGCCAAAGCAAGCGCAGCAGCCACCCATAAGAACAAGTGCTTCATCGGCACCGAACGAATCGGCAAGTAATCCGTGAACGGGCGTTTTTGTTTCAGCCGCACCAGCGCCCACAAAAACACCAGCAACACCGCACTCAAAGCCATCATCAACATGGACTCGACATCGCCATGCGCTTTCATATACTCAAGCAACGCCTCCGTGTCACTCAAGTGAAAATACATTTGAAACAACTCCGCCAAAAATGACGACACCGCAAAACTGGCGAGAAACAACGCCAACATCCAACCTGCCGTTGCACCTGCGCTCCAACGTGACGCGGACTCGCTCAACGCATCCGTTGTTTTGTTTGTGTTCATGTGTTCACTCATTTATATTTCCTTTGTTCGTCATCGTCACGGCACGTTTTTTTCTGAATACGGGCGAATCATCAAGCCCGTGATGCGCGCCAGATGACCACACTTCTGGCGGCCACCACCCATGACGCGCTTGTCGGCTCTGCATTTATCGCATTGTTTGAATCAAATATTTTTTGCCAAACCTGCGCCGCGCCAGCCACATGATCATGTGGTGGCTCGATGACGAGTCCGTCTTGGCCCGCATTGAACCACATCAACACATCACTGCTGTCCAACGCCAGCGACGTGCTGCGCGGATGCAGCGACAGGCCCACAGCCTGCGAGCCACTCTCCCAATCCGCCACCTGCATCGGCACACCATCGGTGCGCCACCATTGTACGTCGTGTGCGGCGGCGACTGTGTCCGCGCCGCCTTTTAAAAAATCATCAAAATGAAATGCCAAATGCCCGCGTCTGATTTGAGACAACGCGCCCACACACGCAATCAAATCTTCGTCTTTGTCTGCCCAATCCACCCACGTCACCGCATTGTCTTGCGCATAGGCATTGTTGTTGCCGTGCTGCGTGCGGCCAAACTCGTCACCTGCCGTGAGCATCACAGTGCCCTGCGAGACAAACAGCGTTGCGAGCAGCGCACGGATGTCGCGCGTGCGTTTTTCTTTGAGCGCCGTCACATCCGCAGCAGACGTTTCATTCGGCAACTCGCCCTCGACACCGTTGCTCCAGCTGTGGTTGTCATTGCTGCCATCACGATTGTCCTCGCCATTATTACCGTTGTATTTATGGCTGTACGAGACCACATCGCGCAGCGTGAAACCATCGTGCGCGGCGAGAAAATTCACACTGGTGCTCGGCGCGCGATTCGACCGCGCAAACACATCACTCGAACCCGCCACACGCGTCGCCAAGCCACCGAGCACATGCGCTTGGCCTTGCCAAAAACGCCGCACGTCATCGCGGTATTTGTCATTCCACTCCAGCCACGGCGATTGAAAATTGCCCAATTGATAACCGCCGACACCGATATCCCACGGCTCGGCAATCAACAAAGCCTGCGAAATCAAAGGGTCTTGCCGCATCGCCGCGAGCAGTGGCGCGTCGGTGGAAAACCCAGTCGGCAATCGCCCCATCACTGGCGCGAGGTCAAACCGAAAACCCGCCACCCCCGCATTCGTGATCCAATGGCGCATCGTGTCCATCATCAACTGCGCCACCCCCGCGCGCTCACACGCAATCGTGTTGCCGCAACCCGTGTCATTCATTAGCTGAAAATCGTCATCGTGTTTGTAATAATATAGATTATCCAAACCGCGCAGCGACAGCGTTGGACCAAACACATCGCCCTCGCCCGTGTGGTTAAACACCACATCCAAAATCGTCTGTATCCCCGCCGCACGCAGCGCATCGACCGTCGCGCGTAACTCATGCAAACCATTTGGACACAGACGCGGATCCAGTGCCATCATCGACACCGGGTTGTAGCCCCACGCGTTGTGCAAACCCAATCGGTGCAAATGCCGCTCATTCACCCACGCGGCAATCGGCATGAGCTCGAGTGTATCGACACCGAGTTTAAGCAAATGTTCAATCACAGCTGGCTCGCGCAACGCCGCCACCGTGCCACGCAACTCGGCAGGCACTTCTGGGTGCAATTGCGTGTAGGCCTTCACCGACAATTCATAAATAAACTGCGGTGCATGCGCGATGACTGTCGATCGAGGTGACACATCAGCGACAAAAACATCCGCGCGGAAAATAGACTTGGGCACCAGATGCGCCGTGTCAAGCTGCTCTGATGCTGGCGCCGCGAGCAGATCATCAAACACAAAGCCTCGGTCGATTTCTGTCGCATACGGATCAACCAGTAACTTATGCTCATCATAAAACTGCCCGCGACGAGGATTGTACTCACCCGCCGCACGCAAGCCATAGCGCAAACCCTCTGCGGGCACGCTGATGTTTTCTATCAAACCGTGGTGCACATCACCGCTGCGCCGGGGCAGTCGAATTCGTGCGGTTTCATGATCGTGTTCGTCAAACACACAAAAATAAATCGCCGCCGCATTGGGTGCGAGCACAGCGATGTTTAAACCTGCTGGGTTTTGGCTCACACCGAGTGGGCGTGGCAAACCGTTTTTAATTGAATCATTCATCTGCTTCTTTTCTCAGATTTAACCCTGCATTTCAGGAAATTCAGAGCAGGTATGTCCTCATAAACCCGCCCCGCATATGCGTTGCCGCCACATGAAGATGGCGGGCTTGAAAGCCCGCCCCAGCGTTCTGCCCATGCAAACATCACCATTGAATCACGTAATCACCGTCGGTGCAATCCGCCCCGTTGTTTGTTTAATCTGCGCAAAATCATTGGCAATCTGTATCAACTCGGCCAGCGCGGTCTGCGTTTCTAAACCATGCTGCGCGGCATCGGGCTCGTAGCGCTCGATGTACACTCGTATCGTCGCACCAGCGGTGCCCGTGCCCGACAGGCGATAAACAATGCGCGAGCCACCTTCAAACACCACACGCAGGCCTTGATGGTCCGACACGCTGCCGTCAATCGGGTCGTGATAGCTAAAATCATCGGCAGCAGTGACGGTGAGCGTGCCGAGTTTTTGCCCAACCAACGTGGGCAATTGCGCTTTGATGTGTGCCATCACCGCGTTGGCAGGGTCAGTGTCGACCTCTTCGTAATCATGGCGGGTGTAGTAGTTGCGTCCGTATTCTGCCCAGTGTTTCTCCATGATGTCTTTGACCGATTCGCCGCGTTTGGCAAGGATGGAGAGCCACAGCAGCACCGCCCAGATGCCGTCTTTTTCGCGAATATGGTCTGAGCCCGTGCCTGCGGATTCTTCGCCACAAAACGTGATTTTGCCCGCATCGAGCAGGTTGCCAAAAAATTTCCAGCCCGTCGGCGTCTCAAAACACGGGATGTCCAATGCGCTCGCCACACGATCCAGCGCGCCGCTGGTCGGCATGGAACGCGCCACGCCTGATAGTCCTGCCGCGTAAGCGGGCGCACACGTCGCATTCGCGGCGAGCGCCGCGAGTGAGTCCGACGGTGGCACAAAAATGCCACGGCCGATGATGAGGTTGCGATCGCCATCGCCATCGGTCGCCGCACCAAAGTCGGGCGCATTGTCCGCCATCATGATGTCGTACAGCGCTTTGGCGTGCACCAAATTCGGGTCGGGGTGGTGGCCATTGAAATCAGGCGACGGTGTGCCATTCATCACTGTGCCTTTGGCCGCGCCCAGCGTGTCTTCAAAAATCGCGTGCGCATACGGGCCGTTGACCGCACTCATGGCGTCAAATTTCATCGTGAACCCTGATTGGAACAATGCTTTGAGCGCATCAAAGTCAAATAATTTTTGCATGAGCGCTTGGTAATCCGCCACCGAATCGATGACCTCCACCACCATGTCGCCGATGTGCTTTGTGCCGAGCGTCGCCACATCCACATCACCACACTCAACCGTGTCGTAGCTTGTGATGGTTTGCGTGTGCGCATAAATCGCATCGGTGATTTTCTCAGGCGCAGGCCCGCCGTTCTCACCATTGAACTTAATACCGAAGTCGCCATCAGGCCCGCCCGAGTTGTGCGACGCGGACAGGATGATGCCGCCGAATGCCTTGTGTTGACGAATCACACACGAGGTCGCGGGCGTGGACAATATGCCGTGCTGCGCGACCAACACCCGCGCAAATCCCTGCGCCGCCGCCATTTTCAGCACAATCTGGATGGCCTCTAAATTAAAGTAACGCCCGTCACCGCCGAGCACCAGCGTCTGTCCCGCAAAGCCCGCAGCCGGCTTGACCGCTGCGAAAATCGATGCGACGAAGTTCGCCAGATAATGTGGTTGCTGAAACACGGTGACTTTTTTGCGCAAGCCACTCGTACCGGGTTTCATGCCAGATATGGGTGTGGTTTGGATGGTGGTGTTCATGAATATCCTCTGATGTTTTTGTTGTACTTTTTTTTAAAAATTATGCCATTAAACCGCGATATAAAACCTCATACTGCACCGCAGAGCGGCGCCATGCGACGTCGGCGCGCATGCCTGCTTTTTGGATGTTTTGCCATGTTTCGGCGTGCTCGTACAAGCGGATGGTGCGGACGACGGCGGTGACCAAGGCCTCTCTGGTTAAGTCGTGAAACTGCACGCCTGTGGCGACGGCGGCGGTGACGGCGGCGTCATTGGCGTCAATCACGGTATCGGCGAGGCCACCGACACTGGCGACGACGGGGACGCAGCCGTAGCGCAAACCATACAGCTGGGTGAGCCCGCACGGCTCAAATCTGGAGGGAACAAGTATGGCGTCACAACCGCCTTGCATGAGGTGGGAGGTGGCTTCGTCGTAGCCAATATGAACCGCGACGTGGGTCGGGTGTTTGGCCACGGCGGCGTACAGTGCGGCTTCGAGGGCTTTATCGCCTGTGCCAAGGATGACGAGGCGAGCATTTTGCGCGACGATGGCATCGACGGCGTCGGTGACAATGTCAATGCCTTTTTGCCAAGTGAGGCGGCTGATGATGCAGAACAATGGCGCGTCGCTGTGCGGGATGTTGAAGTGGTCTTCGACAGCGCGTTTGTTGGCGGCGCGTTTGTCCAATGTCTCGCCTGTGAAGGCACTCGCAAGGGTGTCATCACTGGCGGGATTCCACACGTCCATGTCGATGCCGTTGACGATGCCACTGACCGAGTTGCCGCGCGCGCGCAGTAAACCATCGAGTCCCATGCCGCCTTGTGGCGTGCAGATTTCGTGGGCATAGGTGGGGCTGACGGTGGTGATGGCGTCGGCGAATTGAATGCCTGCTTTGAGGTAGCCAACACAGCCATAATACTCAACGCCGTCGATGCCGAATGCTTCGGTTGGCAATCCCAGCTTGCCAAAAGTTTTGGCGGGGAATTGTCCTTGAAAGGCGAGGTTGTGAATGGTGAGGACGGTGCGCGGTTTGTGTTTGCCTGCGCCGAGGTATTTTAAATACGCGGGTGTCATGGCGGTTTGCCAATCATGCGCGTGTAAGACATCGGGTGCATAACCATCAATGGCGCCACCACCAATCATGGCCGCAGCGAGTGACAATGCTGCGTAGCGCTCGGGGTTGTCTTGCCAATCCGTGCCAGACGCGTCGCTGTAGGGGTTGCCCGCGCGCATGAATAAATGTGGCGCGTTGAGGACAAACAGCGCGACACCTTTAACGGTCGCGTGGACAATCTCTGCATCGCCGCCAAAGTATTTGGGCAAACTCAATGCGTGCGTCGGCGTGCCTGCGGCTTCACTCAATGCAGCCATGACCGCTGGGTAACCAGGAATCAAGGTGGTCAGCGTGATCGGCGCGTCGGCCGTGGACAACTCGCCCAGCGCGAATGGCAATGCACCGACCACATCGGCCAGCCCGCCCGTTTTGATGAACGGATACATCTCGGAAGCGACGGCCAGGATGTGCAGGGTGTTGTCTTTGGGCGGTGTTGCGGTGGGTTCAACAACAGGGGCGGGTGTGGGTGTGGGTGTTTTGGGTTTAATCATGGGGGGTTCTTTTGATTGTTTCTGTGTGCTTTAATGGCGCTCATTGTCACCGTGGGTGCGCCAGAAGCCAGTGCTTTGGCCGCTGCGCACCAAGCTCTGAAAACTTGCCGCTCACATGCGGTTGGTGTGCTGCGCCAAAAATTGGCTTTCGAAACACGCTATGCTGCACCACAGCGTGGACATTTTTTATCAAGGTTTGGGTGGGCCATGCCCACCCTATATTTTGCTCGAATCACAACTTCAGTGCGTCAATCATCGGCTGCGTGATGAGACAAATCCCTTTTTCAGAACGGCGAAAACGTTGGGCATCCAAAATCGGGTCTTCACCGACAACAAGTCCTTCTGGGATGATCACACTGCGATCGACCACGACATTGGTCAGGCGCGCGCTGCGGCCAATGCTGACGTAAGGCAAAATCACGCCGCCGTCGATGCTGCTGTATGAGTTGGCATGAACGCCTGTGAACAGCAATGATTTTTTGATGCTCGAGCCCGAGACGATACAGCCGCCAGAAACCAGTGAGCTGACCGCGCTGCCACGACGACCGTCTTCGTCATGGATGAATTTCGCGGGGGGCGTGAGTTCGGAGTGCGTCCAAATCGGCCAATCATGGTCATACAGATCAAGGGCAGGCACGATGTCTGTGAGGTCAATATTCGCGTCCCAATAAGCATCGAGCGTGCCAACATCGCGCCAGTAGTGTTCTGATTCTTGGTCGGAGCGCACGCATGAGTCAGAAAATCGGTGGGCGACCGCTTTGCCGTGTTTGACCACGTAGGGCACGATGTCTTTGCCAAAGTCATGTTCTGAATTGGGGTCTGCGGCATCTCTGCGCAACAAGTCAAACAAAAAGTCGGTGTTGAACACATAAATCCCCATCGAGGCCAACGCGATGTCAGGCGAACCGGGCACACACGGTGGGTCGGCAGGTTTTTCGACAAAGTCAACAATCGTGTCGTGCTCATCGACGTGCATGACACCGAAACCTGTCGCCTCCATGCGCGGCACTTCAAGACAACCGAGCGTGATGTCTGCGCCCGTATCGACGTGTTGGCGCAGCATGATTTCATAATCCATTTTATAAATGTGATCGCCCGCGAGCACGACAATGTACTTCGGTTTGTAGCCGTCGATAATCTCAATGTTTTGGTACACAGCATCCGCCGTGCCTTTGTACCACGAGTCTTCAGAAATCATTTGGCTGGCGGGCAAAATATCAAAGCTCTCATTGCGGTCCGAGCGGAAAAAGTTCCAGCCGCGCGTCAAATGGCGAATCAAGCTGTGCGCTTTATACTGTGTGGAGACACCGATGCGGCGAATGCCTGAGTTGAGCGCATTGGACAATGCGAAATCGATGATGCGGGTTTTACCACCAAAATACACGGCGGGCTTGGCGCGTCGGTTGGTCATCTCGAGCAGGCGAGAGCCGCGTCCGCCGGCCAAGACATAAGCCATCGCATCTTTGGCGAGGCGTTGGTTGTTGTTATTGTTGGTACTCATTTTTGTCTCCAGTGTTTTTTGTTTTTGATGGAAAGTTGGCAGTATTGATGACGCAGAAAAATTGACGCTACATGTGGCTAAACCCTTTGCAACATCAGCGTCGCCAACGGCGGCAAGGTCAGCACAACATACGCATCGCCGTAGCCATCGTCAAACGCTTCGACCTCGCCCATGTTGCCGACATTGCTGCCGCCGTAGCAGGCGGCATCGGTGTTGATTATTTCGCGCCACATGCCCACATGCGGTACAGGCACGCGATAGTGTGAACGCGTGACGGGGGTTAAGTTCGCAATCACGGCGACGGGCTTATCGTCCTCGCCACGGCGCAACCACGCAAACACCGACTGTTCGCTGTCGTCCACAATCAACCACTCAAAGCCAGCGCCATCGCAGTCTCTTTGATGCAAAGCGGGCACTGATTGGTGGGCATGATTGAGATCGCGCACGAGGTTTTGCACGCCTTGATGGGTGTCATAATCGAGCAGATGCCAGTCCAGTCCTTTGTCCTCATTCCACTCGGCGCGCTGAGCGAATTCTTGACCCATGAACAATAATTTTTTACCCGGATAGCCCCACATGAAGGCATAGTACGCCCGCAGGTTGGCGAATTTTTGCCACTCGTCACCGCTCATTTTTTCTAAAATCGTGCCTTTGCCGTGCACCACTTCATCGTGCGACAAGGGCAACACAAAGTTTTCTGAAAATGCATACAGCAGACCAAAGGTCAAATCATTGTGGTGGAATTTTCTGTGCACAGGCTCTTGTGTAAAGTAGTCAAGCGTGTCGTGCATAAAGCCCATGTTCCATTTAAAGCCAAAGCCCAATCCGCCGCTGTAAACAGGATGCGAGACACCAGGGAAAGAGGTGGACTCCTCCGCGATGGTCACCGCACCGCTGTGGCGTTGGTAAATTTCTGTGTTGACCCGACGCAAGAACTCAATCGATTCAAGGTTTTCTCGACCGCCGTCTTTGTTGGGAATCCACTCATCGGCTTTGCGTGAGTAGTCCAGATACAGCATCGAGGCCACAGCATCGACACGCAAACCATCGAGGTGATAACGCTCCAACCAAAATAAAGCGTTGTTGACCAAAAATGATTGAACCTCATTGCGACCGAGGTTGTAAATCGCGGTGTTCCAATCAGGGTGATAACCCTGACGTTTGTCGGCATGCTCATACAGTGCCGTGCCGTCGAAATTCGCCAAACCATGCGCATCGGTGGGGAAATGCGCGGGCACCCAATCGAGTATCACACCGATGCCTGCCTGATGCGCCACATCGACAAACCGCGCGAAACCATCGGGGTCACCAAAGCGCGCCGTCGGCGCGAACAAACCCGTCGGCTGATAACCCCACGATGCATCGAGTGGGTGCTCTGTGATCGGCAGCACCTCAATGTGGGTGAAACCGAGCGTCTGCACATACGGAATCAAACGCGCCGCCAGCTCATCATACGAAATAAATTGACCCGCGTCATCGCGCTGCCACGAACCCAAGTGCACTTCATAAATCGACATCGGCTTCGCCCGAGCATCGCCATCACTGCGCTGCGCCATGTAAGCGTCATCGTGCCAAATAAAATGCGTGGTGTCCGTGACTTTAGAGGCATTTGATGGGCGGTTTTCTGCTGCTTGCGCCATCGGATCTGCTTTAAGCGGCAACGGCACGCCTTCAGCAGAGATGATTTCGTATTTATAAGCAATGCCAACGGGCAAATCAGGCACAAATATCTCCCAGATACCACTCGAGCGTTTGCGCATCACATGGCGACGACCATCCCAATAGTTAAAATCGCCGACCACCGACACACGCAAAGCATTGGGCGCCCACACCGAAAAATGCACACCCGACACACCCGCGTGCATCTGCGGATGCGCACCGAGCTTGTCATACAGCGCCATGTGCTCACCCGCCGCCGTGAGGTAGTCATCGACAGGGCCGAGCACAGGACCAAAACTATACGCATCCACCCAACGCCATGTGTGCGCGCCATCCCACGTACTCGCCTCAAAAATCAAAGGCTGGTGCGCCACCACAGGAATCGCGGCAACAAAAAAGCCCGCGTCATGCACGCGAGCCAGCCTCGAAACAAAATTGCCTTGCAAGTCATAAACAGACATGCTGGTGACGCCAGATTCTGCAGGCATAAAAGCGCGCACCACCCAATCGCCATACGGCGTTTGGTGCAAACCCAACACCGCAAAAACATTGCTGTGTCGCCCCGCGATAATAGCATCCATCTCGGCAACGGGAATCGTCGCGGCGAGAACCGCATTCTCACTGGGCATCGTGAGTGTATTGTCCATGCCAACCTCTTCTCTGTTTCTAATTATAATGAAGTCATAGTACGCTCACAACAATCATACTGCAACCATAAGTTGCATGGAAGGGCTTGCTTATGGGCTTTGCCGTTTACCCACTCTATTGCGTGGCAAACCTCGTTCAATCTGCTAAACGTGCCATACGGCGCTTTTTATTTCGCTGAACGGGTGAAATATACAAAACAAAAAATCATCCACAATCCATTCGATCGATTTTTTAAACCATGGTTTTTAGGACGCTCTCAACCATGTTTTAATTCATAAATAATTTACCCGCCATCAATACTGCTGCTAAAACGGCCACCACCGAGAAACCACGCGAGAGAACGCGACCAGATATTTTTTTATTGACCACATTACCGATGAGCATACCGACCATTGCACCGCCCGAAAATGGCAAACCGATATTCCATTCCAAAGTGCCGTGACTCGCTGAAATGGCCACACCCGCAGCAGACACCAGCGTAATGACGGTGAGTGAAGTGGCGACGATAGAGCGCATGTCCAAGCGGGTGTTTTTAACCAGTGAGGGCACTATCACGAAGCCACCGCCGACACCGATTAAACCAGATAAAAATCCAGCAATCGCACCCGTTAAACCAATCGCACGCACACAAGGAAAAGTCCAAATGAACTTGCCTGTGCTGACATTGCGCTCACAAGAGAATGTTTGCGAGTTCGCAGCACCATCAGCATCAGCATCAATATGAGTAACCTTAACCGCCGGGCTTGAGTTGCGCCACATTCTGACCGCGACCCAAATCAACACCAACGTAAAGACAATCACCAGCGGCGGGTTGGGTGTTCTTTGCGCCACCCAAAATCCAATTGGCGAGAAACACACGCCCACACCCGCCATAAGCAGCGCGGCTTTATAACGCACGATGCCCTCGCGCAATCCCAATATGACCGCCACCAATGCGCCCAATGTGATCGCTAAAAGACCAATAGGCCCTGCTTGATTGACGTTGAGATGTAAAAATATAGTCAACATCGGCACAGACAATATCGCGCCGCCTGCGCCAGTTGCCCCCAGCACGATGCCCATAATCAACCCAAGGGTGACGATCTCAATCAATAAAGTTGTTAACATAAGCGCCTATCAATAATTAAATGTGGTGATCGATTTAGATTTTGTTTGCCGTTTAATTTTGCACGGGTTTGGCCAACCACTCGCGTCCTTTGAGCATGCCATTCCAGTAGAACCAAGGCAAAATTGTTTTCTTTAAATGCCACGCCATTTTTCTTGGTTTAGCCGGGTCTAACGGAAAGGTTGGCAAAAGCTTGCCGCCAAAACCAAATTCCGCAAGGACGATTTTGCCTCGTTCAACCGTCAATGGACATGAGCCATAGCCGTCATAAAGCATTGTCATGGGTTTATTGTTCATTAGTGAAATCAAGTTTTCTGCCACCGCCACCACTTGTTTGCGTGTCGCCGCGGCGGTCTTGGCGTTCGGGCTTGAGCAGGCATCACCAAGCCCAAAAATATTTTTAAATCGCGTGTGCTGCAACGTGTATTGATCGACATCCACCCAACCATCTGCATTGCCAAGCTCGCTTTTCTTTAGAAAATCAGGTGCTGATTGTGGCGGCACCACATGCAACATATCAAAGCTGCGCGAGACTTGTACGGTATCACCATTGCTGTCTTTCACATCAAACCACGCTGTTTTATTTGGCCCATCTACCTTGACCAAATTGGCTGTAAAGTTGAGTGTGATATCGTATTTTTTGACATACGCCATCAATGGTGGAACGAAGGTTTCCACACCAAATAAGACCGCGCCGGCATTGAAAAAATCCACATTGACGCTGTTCAAAGTGCCTTGTTTCAACCACTCTGAGCAGGCCAAATACATCGCTTTTTGCGGTGCACCCGCACATTTAATCGGCATCGGCGGCTGGGTGAAAATGGCATTGCCAGATTTCAAACCTTGAACCAAAGTCCAAGTATAGGGCGCCAAGTCAAAACGATAGTTCGATGTGACACCATTTTTCCCGAGTGTTTCAGTCAAACCTTCAATCGCATCCCAGTTGATCTGTAAGCCCGGCGCAACAGCTAAATACTCATAGTCCACTGACGCACCGTTTGACAAAACCACTTGATTTGCATCTGGCTTAAATTCAGTGACGGCCGCTTTAATCCATTTCACCTGCCGTGGCATCACCGACGCCATGCTGCGCACCGAATCAGCAACATCAAACGCACCGCCACCGACCAGCGTCCACGCGGGTTGATAGTAATGTTGCTCTGACGGCTCAATAATCGTGATGATTAAATTTGATTGGCGCTTGAGCAAACTCGATGCCAATGATATTCCTGCAGCACCCCCGCCCACGATGACAATGCCATGTTTGCTAACCTGCGCTGCGGGCGTGTTTAAATGCGCTTTGCTTTTTTGCCACAGGTCAGTAGAACGCGCACCCGACCGACAAAAAGCCAAAACAGGTGTTGGCGCTGCGGCTAAAATCTGTGCCATTTTTTGCGTTTGCTCATCAGTGAGTTGCCCGCTCACAACCGGCAAATAATAATATTGAATGCCTACCTGAGCGGCAGCATCGGACAACATTTCTGATGATGGTTGCTCCGCTCCGCCTTCACCGTCAGGGCGATTGTTGATGATGGTTTTAATGCCAGACGCTGCTAATTCTTCAAAATCATCTGTGCTCAATTGCGGCGCCGTTAAAAAATCTTGGGTGTGTTGGGTCGTGGTGCATGTCATTTTTGTCTCCATTATTTTATTTGTATAAGCGTCAGTGATATAAAACAATGCTTAATTGATTTAAATTATATGCTAATATAAAATAATATATAAGATATTTTTTAAGGAGTTTTCTATGACACCCATCATTCAATCTTTTTTTGATCCCGCAACTTGGACCATCAGCCATGTGCTTCATTCAGGCGTGGGCAGCGCCTGTATGATTGTTGATTCGGTTTTAGACTACGACCATAATTCAGGGAGAACGAAAACCAAGTCCGCCGACGAACTGATCGATTTCATCCAAAAAAACCAGCTTAAACTCGAGTGGATCATCGAGACCCATGCACACGCGGACCATCTGTCTGCAGCGCCTTATCTTAAAAAGACACTGGGTGGCAAAATTGCCATTGGCGAGCACATCAAAACTGTTCAGGGTGTTTTTACAAAGGTATTTAACTTTGAACCAGAGTTTCAAATTGACGGTTCTCAATTCGACACACTGCTCAAGGACAATGATGTTATTACGATTGGCGATTTGACCGTCAACGTGTTGGCGGTGCCTGGTCACACGCCTGCATGCATCGCGCTGCAAACCGGCAACCATGTGTTTGTGGGCGACACTTTGTTTTTACCAGACGTTGGCACGGCACGCTGCGACTTCCCAGGTGGTGATGCGGCGGCGCTTTATCAATCCGTGAAACGCATTCTGAGCCTACCGCCAGAAACCACACTGCACATGTGCCACGACTATCCGCCTGAATCACGCACTTACCAAACTTCTGGCACGGTAGCAGAACAACGAGCAAACAACATCCATGTTCATGATGGCGTGTCCATGGAAGAGTTTATAAAGATGCGTTCAACTCGTGACGCGACACTGGCCATGCCCACACTTATTCTGCCAGCAGTACAAGTGAACGTTCGAGCGGGGCGACTGCCACCTGCGGAGGACAATGGCGTGCGATACTTAAAAATTCCGCTTGATGTGCTTTAATCAAACCGTTATGGGTGCGACAATCGCTCTCGATAGGTATTTCGGTGGCGCAATGATTGACTTGTGTGCTCGACAAAAAGTGGACCATTGGTCCACTTTTTGTATGTCATGCTTGCGTCGCTTTTGTTGGTCTGGCCGCTCGCCTATTAAGTCGTCGGAATGTTCCAAATTTCTTCAGCATACTCACGAATCGTGCGATCGGAGGAGAACCAGCCCATGCGTGCGGTGTTGAGCACGGCTTGTTTTTGCCATGCGTTTTGGTCGTGCCAGAGCACGTCCATTTCACGTTGTGCGTCCCAGTAAGCTTGGAAATCGGCGGCAACGAGGAAGTGGTCAGAGTTCCACATCATGTCAACAAGACCTGCGTAGCGGTTTTTGTCCGTCGGCGAGTACACGCCGCTGGCGATGCCGTTGAGCACTTCTTTGAGCATCGGAATGCCTTCAATGGTGGCGCGGGCGTCATAGCCTTTGATGCGCAGTTCGTCCACTTCTTGTGCGGTCATGCCGAAGATTTTGATGTTGTCTGCGCCGACGTGCTCGAGCATTTCGACGTTTGCACCGTCGAGTGTGCCGATGGTGAGTGCGCCGTTCAGGCCAAACTTCATGTTGCCTGTGCCTGACGCTTCAAGACCTGCGGTGGAGATTTGCTCGGATAAATTAGCAGCGGGCATGATGACTTCGGCGGCGGAAACATTGTAGTTGGGGATGAACACCACTTTGAGCAGGTCACCCACAATCGGGTCGTTGTTGACCACATTGCCGACGTCGTTGATCAGGTGAATGATGGACTTGGCTTGCCAGTAGCTGGCGGCGGCTTTGCCTGCGAAAATCTTGACGCGCGGTGCCCAGTTTTTGGTCGGGTTGGCGCGTATCGCGTTGTAGAGCGCGATGGTTTCGAGGATGTTGAGCAGCTGGCGTTTGTATTCGTGGATGCGTTTGACTTGGATGTCAAACATGGCGCTCGGGTCTACTTTAACGCCAACTCGCTCGTGTATCAAGTGTGCGAGGCGAGTTTTGTTTTCGAGCTTGACGGCGGCGAATTCTGTGCGAAATGCGACATCGTCGGCGAATGGTGTCAAGTCTTGCAATCTGGCCGTGTCGTCCATAAACGCTTCGCCGATGGTGGTGCGCAGCAGTGCGGTCAAGCCTGGGTTCGCTTGCATGAGCCAGCGGCGTGGCGTGACGCCATTGGTTTTGTTGGTGATGCGATCGGGGAACACTTCGTGCAGTTCTTTGAACACGGTTTTGGTCATGAGGTGCGAGTGCAGTGCCGCGACGCCGTTGACTTTATGTGCGCCGACGAATGAGAGGTTGCCCATGCGCACGCGGCGGCCGCTGTTCTCGTCAATGATGGAAACTTTTTCGAGCACTTCTTCTGAGTGCCCCGCAGCTTTCACGTCGGTGAGCAGGCGTGCGTTGATCGCATAAATAATCTGCATGTGTCGTGGCAACATGCGTTCCATGAGATTCACAGGCCATGTTTCAAGCGCTTCTGGCAGCAAGGTGTGGTTGGTGTAGGACAACACAGCTTGCGTCATTTTCCATGCCGCGTCCCAGTTCAGATTGTGTTGATCGACCAACAAACGCATCAACTCAGCCACTGCCAATGCTGGGTGGGTGTCATTCATCTGCACCGCGACTTTGTCGGCGAGGTTGTCCAGCGTGCTAAATTGCTGGATGTGGCGGCGCAAAATATCTTGCAATGACGCTGCGGTGAAGAAGTACTCTTGGCGCAGGCGCAGTTCTTGCCCTGCTTCGCTGGAGTCGGCGGGATAGAGCACGCGTGAAATACTGTTGGCTCGGTTGTTTTCTGACAATGCGCCCGCGTAATCACCGCTGTTAAACAAATCGAGTTTAATCGGGCTGGCTGAACGCGCGTGCCACAGGCGCAGAGTGTTAACGTTTTCACCGCGCCAGCCGACCACTGGTGTGTCATAGGCCATCGCTTGCACGATTTCTTGCGGTTTCCAAATCGAGGTGGTCGCGCCATCCCATTCTTTACTCACGTCCACCGAGCCACCAAAACCAATGTCATAAGCGGATTCGCGACGTGGGAATTCCCACGGATCGCCGAACTCGAGCCAGTTTTCTGGGTACTCGACTTGCGCACCGTTTTCGATGGCTTGGCGGAACAAACCGTTGTCGTAACGGATGCCGTAGCCATAAGCAGGCACACCGACCGTCGCCATCGACTCCATAAAGCAGGCCGCCAAACGACCCAAACCGCCATTGCCCAATGCGGCATCTGGCTCTAATTCACGGATGAAATCGATGTCGACATTCAACTCAGACAAGGCTTGCGTGATGCCGCTGGTCAGCTCTAAGTTGTTCATCGCATCGCGCAACAATCGGCCAATCAAAAATTCCAACGATAGGTAATACACGCGCTTTTTTTCGGCGCGGTAGTTCTCACGCGTGCTCGCCATCCAGCGATCGACGATGTGGTCGCGCACGACCAAAATGGTTGCAGTCAACCAATCATTGCTGTTCGCCACCACAGGGTCTTTGCCGACCGAGTACGCGAGCTTCGCGAGGATTTCTGTTTTCAGATGGGGGGTGTGGTTTTCTCGGCCGGTGGGCGTCAAGTCGGCCCATACTTTGTTTAAGTCCATTGCGGCGTCTGCGCCACTGTTGATTGTGTCGGTCATTTCTTGCCCTCTTTCATTTTTATTGATTTCTGTTTGCGTTTATTGTCAAAACAGCGGTGCACTCGTATCGGTGCAACCTGCGCATTATAAATGCAGTGGCTGCGCCTGACAATCATAGTTTGCGCTCATCGGGTTGCCGCACTTTCAAGGTCGTTTTATGCGGCACAAGCGCCATGCCGTATTCAGCCAACGCCGTGATCGTCAAACTCGGATTCACGCCGAGATTCGCGCTCACCACCGAGCCATCACAGATGCGCATGTTTTGATAGCCAAATACTTCCAAACGTTCATTCACCACGCCCTCGACCGCTGTGCGCCCCATGGTCGCGCCGCCCAAACAATGCGCGGTCATGGGGATGTTGAGCAAAACTTCGGTGATGCTGGTGACGGCGGTGCCGCCCGTGACGCGGGCACCGAGTTGGGCAAAGTCATTCGCCTCTGGAATGTAAGTTGGGATGGGCGTGCCGATGGTTTGCAAGCGCTTGCCAAAAGGTGAGTACCATGGCCGATCGTATGTCATGGTGAGGTGCCCGTCCATGGTTTGCATGCACAATAAAATCATGGTTTGTCGAGCGAAGCCAAATGGCAAAATAATTTGCATGGTTTTAATCGGATGGCGCACCAATTGACTCAGCATCAACCACAGCCAGCGCAATACCCGACCACGCCCAACCCGACCATGCGTCATCAGCGTCGTTAATGCGCCCATGGCATCCGAGCCGCGCGGATAGCGCGTCGCTTCGATGTGGGTGTGCTCGTTGAGAAACACGCCTGAGCCGATGGCGACGCCTTTTGAGTTGTCGATGTTTTTATTCGCAGCGCCGATGTAGCGCACACCGATGAGCGACTCGGCGTTGGTGCGCACTTTATGGCCGAGCATGTCGGAGATGTGCGGCAGATGGCCTGCCTGTTTCATTTGAAACAACAACGCTTGCGTGCCCAGTGCACCACCCGCAAACACAATGCCTTGCGTGGTGAAGCTTTTCTCAATCTTTCGCCAGCCGATGGTCGAGCGCGTGTGCACGCGGTAACCCGTCGCGCCTGTCGCGCCGTCCAGCGGTATCACTGCGGTGACTTCGGTTTCTGCGTGCACCGTGGCGCCGAGCTGCTCGGCGAAATAGAGGTAGTTTTTATCCAATGTGTTTTTGGCATTGAATCGACAGCCCATCATGCAGCCGCCGCAACCGATGCAGCTGTTGCGCGCAGGGCCTTTGCCTTCAAAATAGGGATCAGGGTAACTCGCCCCTTGCGGCTTATCAGCATCGCCAAAAAACACGCCGACATCCGTCACATAATAAGAATCGGCCACGCCCGCGGCTTGCGCCATGACTTTCAAACGCTCATCCGCTTCTGCCACTCGTTGGTTTTGGGTGGCGCCGAGCATCCGCTTGGCCGTCGCATAATGCTGCGGCATCAGTCGCGGCCAATCGGCCAAGCCCGCCCACTCGCCTTGTTGCCACACCACATCCTTGGGCTGCCACAGCGTTTGTGCATACGTGATGGAGCCGCCGCCGACTGCATTGCCCTGCAAGACAACCACGTGCTTGAAAAACCGCATGTTAAAAAAACCATACAACCCGAGCTTCGGTCTCCAAACATACCGCCGCGCACGCCAGCTTGACTCAGGTAAATTATCAGGCGTCCAACGCCGCCCCTGCTCCATCACCGCGACACGATAACCCTTTTCTGCCAGCCGCATCGCCGAGACGCTGCCGCCAAAGCCCGAGCCGATGACAATGTGGTCGTAGTCGTGTTGTTCATTGTGTGGCGTCATCACTGCTCCTTGAATTCGTGTGCGGGTATTGCTGCGGGTATTCATGCTCCTCAGATTTTATACTTTTATGACACGAAGTCCACTATTGTTGATATTTTTATGGGATTTATCTGCTTTTTATCTGTAGTTAAACGCTGTTACTGCGTTATTAACCGATTCACGGCAGGTTTTGTGCCACATCGGCAGCGCTTTACGTTAAAATCCATGCCAAATCAACAATGAGAACACCATGTCAAAAATCACCCGCATCATCAGCGCCAACCTCAACGGCATCCGCTCGGCCACCCGCAAAGGCTTTCTCGAATGGATAGCCACCCAAAACGCCGACTTCATCTGCGTGCAAGAACTCAAGGCACAGCACCCCGATTTATCCGACGACATGCGCGCACCACATGGCATGACTGGCTACTTTCACTGCGCCACCAAAAAAGGCTACAGCGGTGTCGGCTTGTACACGCGCCACACACCCGACGAGGTGATTTATGGGTTCGATGATGGTGGCGAGTTTGACAACGAAGGGCGTTGCGTTGAAGCGCGTTTCGGCAATCTGTCGGTCATCAGCGTCTACTTCACCTCAGGTTCAAATGATGACGCGGCCAAACAGGCCTCAAAATTTCGCTTTTTGGCATTGTTTTTGCCGCACATTTTGTCGCTGAAAGCCGCTGGGCGCGAGCTGGTGATTTGCGGTGATGTGAACATCGCCCACCACGAAATCGATTTAAAAAACTGGAAAGGCAATCTGAAAAACTCAGGATTCCTACCCGAAGAGCGCGACTGGCTGACTCAATTTTTGAGTGAGGCAGACCTCAAAGACGTCTACCGCGTCCTCGAACCCGACACACACCAATACACATGGTGGAGCAACCGAGGTCAAGCCCGCGCCAACAACGTCGGCTGGCGCATCGACTACCAACTCGCCTCCAGCCACATCGCCGCCAAAGCCATCGCCACCTCAGTCTACCGCGACAATATGTTTTCCGACCACGCCCCTGTCATCATGGATTACGAGCGCTTGCTTTAAACCACAAACCATCCAACCGACTCATCAATACCTCTAGAAAGACCCTATGAATCTCGCCACCCTTGCCGCCCCGCTCAACACCCGACCTTGGCGCCTCATCAGTTTACTCGTGCTGGGCTTCGCGTCAGGCTTGCCGCTCGCACTGACGGGACAAGCCATGCAGGCGTGGCTGACCACGGCAGGCATGGCAACTGCGACCATTGGTATGTTCAGCTTGGTGGCGCAACCTTACGCTTATAAATTCATCTGGGCGCCATTGATGGATCGCTTCGAGCCTCCGTTTTTAGGGCGACGGCGCGGTTGGCTGGTGCTGACTCAACTGGGTTTGGCGGCATTGATATTCACCATGTCCACCCTTGACCCTCTGGCAACACCTTATGTCTTTTCTGCGGCAGCGCTGGCCGTGGCGTTTTTATCGTCGTCTCAAGACGTGGTGATTGACGCTTACCGCACCGACGTGTCGCCCACATCAGAGCGTGGTTTGGCGGCCAGTTTGGGCGTGTTTGGTTATCGTTTGGCCATGATTGTGTCTGGCGGCATGGCTTTCATTTTGGCCGACTCGTTGGGCTGGAGCAATGTGTATCGCTTGATGGCGATGATTATGGTTGGCATGGCGGTGTTTTCTATTTTCACGCCAATCATTGCCGATGATGAAATGCAGACTCAACGTCAAAGCGATTTTTCACGCTTCGCCGTCATGGTGCTTGCGGCGGTTTTGGCATTTTATGCTGCGCGCACGGCACTGGCGAGCTGGGTATGGCCTGCTGAGGACGTGATGCCTGCTGCACGCTCGATATTTCTTGGACTGCTGCCGTTGTCTGCGGCACTGCTGACGGCGGAAGCGGCGGGGCGATTGATGCGCTTTAAAGCACGCAAAGACGTGAGCGGTTTTATTTACATGCTGTTTGGCGTTTTGGTTGGCTATTACGTGGGCGATGCGATTGCCTCTGTGCTCAACACATCCGTCACTGCGCTGATTACCGACGCGGGCATGGCGGAGAAATTTGTGCCGAAGTGGGTTGATTTGGTGCAAACTTTGCTGATTCTGTCCTGCGTGATTCCAGGTGCCTATTTTGGCGCCAAGCTGGCACAGTTTGAGCTGTTGCTCACGCCTTTAAAAAACTACTTTGACCGTGATGCGGCATGGGCATTTTTGTTTTTGATTATTCTTTACAAACTCGGCGATGCTTTTGCGGGCAGTCTGTCCACCACTTTTTTACTCAAAGGCGCATTGTTTTCTCAAACCGAAGTGGGCTTGGTGAATAAAATGTTTGGCATGTTTGCCACCATCGTCGGTGCGATTTTCGGTGGTGCGCTGATGTTGCGGCTCGGTTTGTTCCGCGCCTTATTGGTGTTTGGTGTATTACAAGCCGTGTCCAATCTGGGTTTTTGGATGCTAGCCGAATTCGGTAAAGATGCTTGGGGGCATCTCACCTTCTCGACTGGCGGCATCACACAATTCCTCACGGGCAATAAAGAGCTGGGCGCAGACATGCTCATCGACAACTTACTGCTCGCGGTGGTTTGCTTTGAAAACATCACGGGTGGCATGGGCACCACAGCATTTGTGGCGCTGCTGATGGCGATAGCGAAAGGTGGCCACAGCTTGGTTCACTTTGCGCTGCTCTCAGCATTTGCTGCCATTGGTCGAATCTATGTCGGCCCTATTTCTGGCGTGCTGTCCGAAACCATTGGCTGGTCAGATTTCTTTATCTTTGGTACAGTGATGGCCATTCCGGGCATTGTTTTGTTGTGGCGCATGAGGAAAAAAATTGTGGCCTTGGCTTAAACCTAAAACACCGCCCAAATGGGCGGTGTTTTTTATAGGGTGTTGTTTGGTTATTTCTGGCTGCTCGTCGCTCACGCTGCGGGTTTTTTGCGAGTGGCTGGCTTGGCCTTTGGTTTGGCTGCTGCTGCTTTTGCTTTGGCGGTGGTGCTTTTCGGCGGGTCAGTTGCGTCAGCGGCCACGGCTGCGTCGTCGAACACTGATTTGGCCAATTGACCAAACTGATTCTGCAATCCGCTCCACCAGCTTTGCGCCATTTGCTCAAATGCAGCGGGCATGGCGGACGCGTCAGCAGGCGCTGCGTTATCGCTGGTTGCTGATTGCGGGTCGGTTTGAGTGGCTTCGGTCGCATTGTCTGCGCCATCGGTGGCTTCAGCTGTTTGGCCAAATGCGCCTGCATTTGCAAAGCCGCTCATCGCATTGGCTGACATCTCTTGCCACTGAGCGAGCGCGAGCAACGTTTGTTTTTGTACTTGCAGCTGCTGCACGCCGCTGTTGACCATTTGCAAATTCATGTTCAACCACTGCGCCACCGATTCGAGCTGGGCAATCCGCTCATCGAGGCTCTCGATATTTTGTTGCGCATCATTGAGCAACGGGTTCACCATCGGCATGCCTGCAAACATGTCGGACGGTGCTTGCTCGGGCGCACCGCTGGTCTGATTGGGCCAATTAAAAAACGGTGGCATTTGGTTGAACATGGCAAACTCCTTTGACAATCGGTGGTGTGGGTTGAAATGCATCATACGCCTTTTTCACCCAAAATCCAACGCGTCAACCAAATCACCCGCAACGGCCTTAAATGCACTCCGCCACATCACGAGTCCAGCAAGCTCGGTATAATCCACCATGACCACCTCACCTCTGCGCCGCACCCTCATCGCCAGCGCCCTACTTCACACCGCTCTCGCCGCCACACTGTGGTTGAACGCGGCAGACTATACCGTGGACGCCATCAAACCACCCGAGGTCATCGACACCACCATCCTGCCGCCGCCCGAGCCCGTGGTTGAAACACCTGCCCCCAGCCTCGCACCGACGGCCAAAAAAAATCAAGCGCACGCAGGCAAAGCCGCCGCCAAAGGCATGAACAGCCAAGCCAAAGACACCGTGGGTGACAATGCCAACGCCGACGGCAACACCGCCAGCGCAGGCAATGCCGATGCCGCCGACAAGACAGGCGATGCGCAAGGCCAAGGCCTCACGGGCGCCGATAAAGGCGCGACAGAAACGCCGAGCGTGGCAGAGTTACCCAGCGGTGTGCCCGTGGATGTCAAACCATCTGGCGGTTTCACAGTCAAATACAATGTGACATCAACGGGCAAACTTGATTTGGGTGGCAGCGGGAGTTTCACATACAAACGGGATGAAGCAAATTATTCAGCCGACTTAAGCATCACCGCATCTCCATTCAAAGTGGGCGCCCACTCAAAGGGTGAAATCCGTCCAAACACACTCGCCACAACGGAGTTTCACGACGGATACAGCATTTTTGGTATTGGAAAAAATGGCAGTCGTTACAAAATTAAATACAATGAAGAATTGGTTGATTTTAATGGGAAAGGCGGTGCCAAACCATTGCCAGCCAAAGCCATGTTTGACTACGTATCTGCCATTGTTTACATACAGTCTTTGTTGCAGCAAGGCAAACACCCACAGACACTGAGCCTGTATGTGGGTAAAAAATCTGACAGCACTAAAGCCACCGTGACTTTTGGCACCATGGAAAACATTTCAGTCTACAATGACCCTACAAGCTACCCAGCCATCCCAGCCTCATTCGCTATTGAAAGTGGCAGCATCAAAAGCCTGACCATTTGGTTTGTCCCGAGCAAACAAAGCCTGCCTTATAAAATGTCCATCGTTTTAAAAGAAGGCACAACCGTGATTCTTAATAAGACCGAATAACGCATGGTAAAGCGCCTTACCACCATCACAGCAGACATCACACTGAACAGCTGCGTGATGAAATCATCCCAGCCACATCGACCGTTACCCACTTTTCGAGCGGCAGCTTGAAAACTTTGAGCGTCTGGTTTGCCAACAGCGAAGCGCATTTACCGATTAAACTCAACATCAAACTCACAGACAATAACCAAATCAATCTTTTACAAGTCCAACCATGATTCAATTCACCCACACCCTTGCTGTCAATCAGCCAAACCAACCCGCCCTCGATTTAACACAAATCTGGAATGGTCTCATTCTGCGCATCATCGAACAACCTCGCTTCACACCTGGATTGGATCGCGTGGAATTATTGGAACAAAATCCCCCAGAGCAGCCGACGCGTTATCGACGCGCTTTGCATTTTGGCGAGCACGTGGTGTGCGATGCAGTATCCATCACGCCGCAGCAGTCGATTGAGTTCGTGACTGAGGCAAACGATGCCACACCATCGGGTCGATTGCTGATTGAAGTGAACCCTGATTTATCTTTGACACTCTCTTATGCGACCGAGTTTCCAGAGGCCTCTAGCGCTGAAGAGGAGCAGCTGCTCGGCATGGTGCAAGCCGCTTATCACGCGGCGGATGTGGACATGATTCGCATCATCCGTGAATGCGCTTTGAGCGTGCGGCATTGATTTAAATTTTTGCAACGCAGCATCGATAGTTGCGAAATTTATGGCCCACCAACTTGCAAGTGCCGAGCAATCGGCGTAACCTAAAAGCCATGCGTTGCCGAATCAGAAAGCAGCGTAGGGACAGCAAGTTGTTTTCCACAGCACGATGTATGCCGCTTATGTTTATGGTTTACAGCGTGCCCAAACTGTATGACGGAGGTTTATCATGAATGTTCAATTATCAGGTCACCATGTCGAAGTCACCCCAGCGTTGCGCGACTATCTCACCGAAAAACTCACCCGCGTCAAGCGCCATTTCCCACAAGCCATCGAAGTCCAAGCCACTCTTTCTGTTGAAAAAGATGAACACAAGGCATCCCTGCATTTACACAGCAAGGGACACGACTTCCACGCAGAGGACGTCGAAAAGGACTTGTACGCAGCCATCGATTTAGTGACAGACAAATTGGACAAGCAAGTGCGTCGCTTCAACGACAAAAACAAAACCCACCACTCCGACGTCAAACGACAAGAAGTCGCATAAACCTCACCATGCACCACAACATCGCGCTTTCGAGCGCGATTTTTTATGCGCCACGCTCGGGCCATGTTAAAATTCGCCCTCGCTCATGAGCGCCTTGCTCGATGCGTTTTGTGCCTCCGATAGGCACGCCGCTGGTTTGAACTATTTTTCAACACCCGCGCCCTTTTAACCCTACAACGTCAGCCCTCGCTGTTGGTTGTATCAAGGAAATTTATGATTAATCTTTTTAGTTTTTTGTATTTAGCGACCGTCGTGTTGGCCAATTTAACCTTCGCGCATTTCATGCAAGGGGATGACCTCCACACCCTGTTGATTGCCGACGGTGTGATTTGCTTTTTGACCATCGGTTTTGACATGGCGATACGCGACAAGCTGCACGATGCTTGGCACCACCGTGGCCTTTTTTGGAAAATGCCTGCGTTGATTTTATCCGGCTCTGTCATCAGTTATTTAATCAACCGCGAGGCACAAGAGGTCGCCATCGCGTCGTTTACCGCATTTGCCGCAGCGGGCTTTGTCGATTTTTTGATTTACCACGGATTGCGCGAACGCAGCCGCTGGCAACGCGTCAACGGCTCCAATGTGGTCAGTGCCGCTGTGGATTCATTGGCGTTCCCCATCATGGCCTTTGGCTTGCCGATGCAGTGGAATTTCTTCGCGGTGGAGTTCGCCACCAAAGTCATGGGCGGTGTTTTGTGGTTTGTCGTGATTGGTTATCTGATTGCTAAATACACCAAGCGCCACGCCGCCGCGTGATGCCAAACACCTATAAAAAACCGATGGTCGCAGCGACCATCGGTTTTTTATTCAACTTTTTATTCAGCGCGCTTAACGCTCGATAAACCACATCATCACGCTTTTAAGCAAAAAACCAACCACGCCCAAAATCAAAGCAAGCAACAACACCATGGTGCCGTATCGCCCTGCTTTGGACTGGCGTGCCAGATTGAGCACGATGAAAACCATCAACAATATCAAGCCGCCCACACCCACATACATCATCATATCGCTCAGTTGCGCCTCGGTCATATCAGTCTTTCTTGCCTGCGTGCTTGTTTAACCATGAGGCCAACATGTGTGGTTGCAACGCATCGTAGGCTTCGAAGGGTTGATGTATCCATGGGCTGTTGTCCAGCAAGTCCACGCAGAAGTCAGGTTCTTGTTTCGCCCAACCTTTGCGCCACAGCACTGCTGAACGCACATCGGTGATCGCTGGGTAGTGTTCTTTCAAATGCTTTTTGACCGCATCGAGCGTCACACCTGTGTCGATTAAATCATCGACCAGCAACACACTGCCCGACAGTTCACCCTGCGTCATCGAGATATTTTTGCCAATGTGTAAGTCGCCCTGCTCCTTGCCGACCGCTTCGCGATACGAGCTGGTAGACAGCACGGCGAGTGGTTTGTCGAAAATTCGACACAGCACATTGCCCGCGACCAAGCCGCCGCGCGCGAGAGACAGCACGACGTCGAACTGCCAGTTTGACTCATAAACCTGTAATGCCAAACGCTCAATCATGCGGTGATAGGCTTGCCAATCAACATACAAATCGGTTTCGGTGGTTTGTTGCATGATTTTTCCTTATCGCTTATTTTTTATTTCAAAATCAAAAAATGAATCACATCAAAATCGTGTGGACACGGTCTGGACCTGTCGAGACGATGTCCATTTTAACGCCGCACACTTCTTCGATGCGGCGCAAGTAGTTTTGTGCATTCGCAGGCAAGGCATCCCACTCTGTCACACCAAAAGTTGACTCGCTCCAGCCCGCAAATGTTTCATAAATCGGCTCACAGCGCGCGACATCGTCGGCACCGCGTGGCAACAAATCAAAGCGTTGGCCATCTATCATGTAGCCCACGCACAGTTTCACTTCAGTTAAACCGTCGAGCACGTCGAGCTTCATCATGGCCAAGCCGCTCAAACCGTTGATTTGAATCGAGCGTTTGAGCGCTGCCGCATCAAACCAGCCGCAACGGCGTGCGCGACCCGTCACCGAGCCGAACTCTTTGCCGACGTCGGCCATGTGTTTGCCACTGGCATCGTTCATGCCATCGGCGTTGTACAGCTCGGTTGGGAATGGGCCTGAACCGACGCGGGTGCAGTAAGCTTTGGTGATGCCGAGGATGTAAGGCAGGCGATTCGCGCCAACACCCGCACCTGCCGCCGCCGCGCCTGCGACGCAGTTGCTCGAGGTGACAAACGGATAAGTGCCATGGTCGACGTCGAGCATGGTGCCTTGTGCGCCTTCAAACAACAAGCGCCCGCCTTTTTGCTGCACGTCAAACAATTCGGCAGACACGTCCGCCACCATTGGTTTGAGACGTGCGGCATAGGACAATGCTTCATCCAAAGTCGCTTGATAATCCACAGCAGGTGCGCCGAGGAATTGAGTCAATACGAAGTTGTGGTATTCGAGGGTTTCTTTGAGCTTGGCGGCGAACGTCGTGGGGTTAAACAAATCCTGCACGCGCAGCGCACGACGCGCAACTTTATCCTCATACGCAGGGCCGATGCCGCGACCGGTTGTGCCGATTTTGGCCTCGCCGCGCTTGAGTTCGCGCGCTTGATCAAGGGCGATGTGATACGGCAAAATCAAAGTACATGCGTCAGAAATGCGCAGACGGCTTTGGACATCGACGCCTGCTGCTTCGAGCTCGCCGATTTCTTTGAACAACGCTTCAGGCGATAGCACCACGCCATTGCCGATGAAACACGGCAAACCCGCGTGCATGATGCCCGATGGAATCAGGCGCAACACGGTTTTAGTGCCATTGATAATCAAGGTGTGGCCCGCATTGTGACCACCCTGAAAGCGCACCACGCCTTGTGTGGTTTCGCCGAGCCAGTCGATGATTTTACCCTTGCCTTCATCGCCCCACTGTGTGCCGATGACGACGATATTGCCTTGCTTTTGTGCTGCCAACATAATAGTTACTTTCAAAAAATTAAATCAACCGCTCGCTCAAATATCGCGAACCACCCATGAATTGTTTTCTAAAACCAGCGCCCGATTGCAGATGAAATCTTCTTCTTGGTGGGCTTGCCCCGCCAAAGCCTCAATCACAATTTCGCCGCTCGCACGCAAAGTCTCAATCGCCGCACGCAAATCCGCATCCATCGCCCACGGTGCCGAGATGGCTTGTGTGGCAGGCAGGTTGGGCAACAGCTCGGTGATTTCGCGCAAATCTATTGAAAAACCCGTTGCAGGACGCGCACGGCCGAAGCGCTCACCAATGTGATCATAACGACCACCGCGCGCCATCGCATTCGGCGCACCCGCGCAGTAAGCGGCAAACATCACGCCCGTGTGGTACTGATAACCCGCCAAATCGGCCAAGTCAAATTGCAGCACGCCGCTGGTGTCCAAGCTCGCCAGTACGGCCAACTCATCGAGCGCTTGCGTGATGTCGGGGTGATTCGGCAACACCGAACGGGCGCGCTCAATCACTTCCACACCACCGTACAAATCGAGTAAGGCCAACAATGCCGCGCCCGTCTCATCATCACATTGCGCCGTCAGCTCGCGCAACGCCGCCGTGTCTTTGCCCTGCAGCGCGCGGTACACCGCATCGGTGTTTTGACTCAAAGTGGGCGCGCGATCGAGCAACACACGCACAATCCGCGCATGTGAAATATCCAAACGCAAACCGGGCACCTGACAAAAACGCAAAGACGCCAACAACAAACTCTGTATCTGCGCATCCGCTTCCAAGCCCGCATGACCATAAATCTCCGCACCAATTTGCATCGGTTCACGTGATGTCAACAAGCCATTCGCACGCGCATGAAACACGCTGCCGAAATAGCACAGTCGCGCCACGCCAGAACGGTTGAGCAAATGCGCATCAATGCGCGCCACCTGCGGTGTGATGTCGGCACGCACGGCCAAGGTTTTACCACTGCCCGCATCCGCCCATTTGACGGTGCGCAAATCAAGATCGTCGTCCGCATCATCGAGCAACGCATCGGTGTACTCCACCAGCGGCGGCATCACCAATTCAAAGCCATGGCGCTGATACAAATCGAGCAAGCCTCGGCGCAGCGAATCGAGCATGCGTGCCTGGCGCGGCAATACATCGGAAATTTGGTCGGGCAAAACCCAAGCGTTATTAGTCATTGTCAGTCTATCGTTTTACAAATAAAAAACACGCCTGAACTGAAAAGTGTCGAAGGCGTGTTCAATCAGGACTCGCCACACATTCATGCGACTCGCCCTGCTTTTCAAAAGCATTTTACTGGAAAAACCGCCAAAACTCACGTTTTTTATCGCCAATCACAGTATTATTCAGGACACTGCAACATCAATCGCCCACTTCATTTAAAGCACCACCATGCAAATTTATCTCATCCCCGTCACACCTTTTCAACAAAGCTGCTCACTCATCGTCTGCAAAACCACACGCGATGCCGCCGTCGTCGACCCAGGTGGCGACATTGAACGCATATTAGAAACCATCAAGCAGGCCGACGCACAGGTCACGCAAATCCTACTCACCCACGGCCACCTCGACCACGCCGCAGGTGCGCCCGAGCTCGCCGCCGCGTTGGGCGATGTGCCCATCATCGGCCCGCACATTGACGATCAGTTTTGGCTCGACAGCCTGGACGAGCAATCCAAACGATTTGGCTTCGGCCACGCCCACGCATTTCACCCGACGCGCTGGCTCGATGAGACAGACACCGTGCAGATCGGCAACCATCAGCTCAACGTGATTCATTGCCCGGGGCACACACCGGGACACGTGGTGTTTTACAGCGCAACACAAAAAATCGCATGGGTCGGCGATGTGATATTTCAAAACTCCATCGGCCGCACCGACTTCCCACGCGGCAACCACGACGATCTCATCAGCAGCATTCAAAATAAATTATTCCCGCTCGGCGACGACGTGCAATTCGTCCCCGGTCACGGCGCCACCTCCAGCTTCGGCATCGAGCGCACACACAATCCGCATTTAAAAATCACCAAAAAATACTCTTGATATTTGGCAAATTCCCCACCGAAAAAAACAGCACAACGTGCTGCACTGCACCACGTTAGTGCAATTATTCATTGACGCAACGATAAATTCGGTTATGATTTCACCTGATTGTCGCCCGATTGATTTCAATGAGCGCGCAACGCCTTTTTTCACATTTTAAATTTATTCAGGAGATTTACATGACTCACCACTTAAAAGCTCTGGGCTTGTCTACCATCATGATTGCATTGATGGCCGCCTGCACACCCGCACCTAAAAAAGACGCAGCACCCGCCACCGATGCCGCAACACCGACGGCCACTGCGACGCCTGCCGCACCATTGAAAATCCGTTTTGGCACGGATGCTTCGTACGCACCGTTTGAGTCAAAAAATGCAGCGGGCGAAATCGTCGGCTTTGACATCGATTTGGGCAAAGCCATCTGCGCTGAAATCAAAGCGGAATGCACATTCCAAGACCAAGCATGGGACGGCATTATTCCCGCCCTCGAATCAAAACAGTATGATGCGATTTTATCGTCTATGAGCATCACTGCCGAGCGCAAAGAGAAAGTAAATTTCTCTCAAAAACTGTGGAACGCACCCAACGCGTTTTTGGGCAAAGCAGGCACAGCATTCGAAGCCACTGACGCTGGCTTGACAGGCAAAACCATCGCGGTACAAAAAGGCACCCTCCAAGAAACCTACGCCAAAGAAGTTTATAAAGGCGCAAAAGTCAAAAGCTACGGCACGATTGAACAAGCCTACACTGATTTGACGGCCAACCGTGCCGACGTGGTGTTCGCCGATGGCGTGGTGGTTTCTGATGGTTTCTTGAAAACGCCTAAAGGCAAAGGCTACGCTGTTTTGGCCGAAGTGCCCTCAAGTGCCAACGTCACCATTTTGGGTGAAGGCACTGGCATCGCCGTTCGTAAAGACGACGCCGAATTATTGGCCGCTTTGAACAAAGGCATTGAAGCCATTCGTGCCAACGGTCAGTATAAAACCATCGCTGATAAATACTTCGATTTTGACATCTACGGTAAGTAAGCCAAGCCTCTAAAAAACAATGCCCGCCTAACGATGTTTGCGGGCATTGTTTCAACAACTTTTATGGATTGGGCGCTTGCATTCAGGCAAAAATAAACCTTAAGCACGGAGCGAAAACTCGCTTCACAACAATGTTTGCCTGAATAGAATCGCCCCTATTTTCAACCCCACACTTGAGGAGCACACCATGGTTTCAGGTTTTGAAGTCGTGCTGCCCTATCTGCCACGCATACTGAAAGGCGCCCTTCTGACCGTCGAGCTGGCCGTTCTTTCCACAGCATTGGCCATCATTTATGGCTTAATCGGCGCCCTGATGAAAACCTCAGAGAGCCGCGTTGCCCGCGCCATTGCCAGTTTATATTCCACCATTGTGCGCGGCATTCCTGAGCTGGTGTGGATACTGTTCATCTTCTTTGGTTTGAAGTTTTCTGTTCAAAACATCGCCGACCAGCTTGAGGTCGTCCCAGTCAACATCAGCCCATTCATTGCCGGCTCTCTGACGCTGGCCTTCATCTATGGCGCTTATTTCACAGAAACTTTTCGCGGTGCGATGCTCGCCATCCCTGCAGGACAACTTGAAACAGGGCGCGCTTACGGCATGAACGGCAGGCAAGTCTTCTCTCGCATCACCTTTCCCCAACTCATGCGTTATGCTTTACCGGGCATCCGCAACAACTGGCTGGTGCTGGTCAAGGCCACCGCGATTGTGTCGGTCATCGGCTTGGACGACATGACGCGCATCGCCCAGCAAAGTGGTGCAAGCGTGGGTGCATCGTTCGTGTTTAATTGCACATCGGCCATTTTATTCCTCATCATCACCTCGATTTCTTTCACAGTTTTCCGCCGTCTAGAAAAAACTTACAATCGCGGTTTAAAGGGGTTCAACTATGGAAAGTAAATTTTTCTCACAGCTGATCGAAGCGCTCAAGCTGTGCATCGATGGTTTACCTGAAACCCTGATGCTGACTTTTTCATCGGTGATTGCTGGCTTTATGATTGCCATCATTCTCTCGATTCCACGCGCCAATAAAAACTCGTTGGGCGGGCGCTCGGTCGGCATGTTCACCTACGTCTTCACTGGCACGCCCTTGCTGGTGCAGCTGTACATCATTTACTACGGCCTGCCAGAATTCAGCTGGGTCCAAGACTTACAAGAGGTCAAAGGTTTTGAGTTCATGAAAGGCGGCTTCTTCTGGGCTTGGCTGGCTTTTACGCTGAACACAGCGGCATACAGCACGGAGATTTTCGCTGGCGCCATTCGCAACACGCCCAATGGCGACATTGAAACGGCCACGGCCTATGGCATGGGCCGCAGTCAGCTGATGCGCCATGTCGTCATGCCCTCAAGTCTGCGCCGCGCCCTGCCTGCTTACAGCAATGAAATCATCATGATGATGCACGGCACCTCGCTCGCCTCATTGGTCACGCTCATGGAAGTGATGGGGCAAACCAGCTCGTACTACTCTCGCACGTATGAGTTGTTCCCTGCATTCACGGCAGCAGGGATTGTGTATCTGAGCCTGACTTTGATTTTTGTTTTTTGTTTCCGACAACTTGAGAAACGCTATCTGTCTCACCTCAAAAGAAGCGCCCACTAATCATGCGTACAGAAACCATACCCCTACCCAGCGCCAGCATTGGTCAATCATTTGAGCTGACCGCACTGCACTTTGGCGACGAGACCGCGAGCCGCAAAGTTTACATTCAAGCGAGTTTACACGCCGATGAGTTGCCCGGTGCTTTGGTGTGCCATCACTTGCGCACGCGCTTGGCCGCGCTGTCTGAGCACATCACATCACACATCATCGTGGTGCCGATGGCCAATCCCATCGGACTGGCGCAGCAGTTATTGCACACACCGCAGGGGCGTTTTGAGCTGGGCACGGGGCAAAACTTCAATCGTCTGGGCGAATTGAGCCTGCTCGGTTTGACCCTGCGCGAGCTCGAATCGTCTAACACTTTGCTCGGCGCCGATGCCGAAGTCAACACCGCGCTCATCCGCGCAGCGATGCAGCGCGCCCTGGCCAAACACGAGTGCGGTACTCAGCTCGAGGCCATGCATTTGGCTTTATTAAAGCTGGCGTTTGATGCCGATGTGGTGATTGATTTACATTGCGACTGGCGTGCGGTCATGCACGTCTACACCACGCCTGAAGGCTGGCGCGCGATTGAACCATTGGCGCGTTATCTGGGCAGCGAGTGCCAGCTCATCGCAAACGACTCTGGCTGCAACCCTTTTGATGAAGCGCTCTCGACGGTCTGGATGCAGCTGGCCCATCGTTTCACCGACGCCAACATCACCGCCGCCTGCTCGACCACCACAGTCGAGTTGCGTGGTCAAGCCGATGTCACACACGAGCACGCCACTCAAGACGCCGATGCCATCATCGAATACCTCAAGCACGAAAACCACATCGCACTGCCCGCCGCACCTGCCCCTGCGTTACTCAATGACATCTCACCGCTCAACGGCGTGGCGCGCGTGGCAGCACCGTGCGGCGGCGTGGTGGTCTATCACGTCACCGCAGGCGACCGAGTCACCGCAGGACAATTGATTGCCGAAGTCATCAATCCCGTTGCACACGAGGCCACAGCCATTCACAGCACGATTGACGGCTTTGTATATGCATGCGGCCTGTCTCGATACACCAAGCTCGGCGACGCCATCATGTCAATTTCGGGTCATAAAGACCTTGGCCACGCCACGCTCTCCGCATAAATATTCACCACAGAGGTCTATCATGGATGCATTAACCATCAGCAACATTCATAAAAAATTCGGCGACAAAGAAGTCCTGCGCGGCATTTCGCTGTCCGCCCAAGCAGGTGACGTCATCAGCATCATCGGCTCGAGCGGATCGGGCAAGAGCACGTTTTTACGTTGCATGAATTTGCTCGAGCACCCGAATCAAGGCAGCATCGCCCTCAAAGGCGAAGCGCTCAAACTGCAAGCCGACAAATACGGCGAGCTGCATGCGAGCGACACCAAACAATTGCAACGCTTTCGCACGCGACTGGCGATGGTGTTTCAGCATTTTAATTTATGGTCGCACATGACCGTGATGGAAAACCTCAAAGAAGCACCGATGCGCGTGCTCGGCATTTCAAGTGCCGAAGCGCAAGCACGCGCTGAAAAATACCTCAGCAAAGTCGGCCTTAAAAACGTCGAAAACGCATACCCCATCGCGCTGTCAGGCGGCCAACAACAACGTGTCGCCATCGCCCGTGCACTGGCGATGGAACCCGAAGTGCTGTTGTTTGACGAGCCGACTTCTGCGCTCGACCCTGAACTGGTCAATGAAGTCTTAAAAGTCATGCGCGACTTGGCGGACGAAGGTAGCACCATGATTGTCGTCACGCATGAAAAGGGCTTCGCTCATGAGGTGTCCAACAAATTGGTTTTTTTACACCAAAGTCAAATTGAGGAACAAGGCGACCCGCGTGAGGTGCTCACTCATCCCAAGTCTGAACGATTGCAGCAATTTTTATCGGGCAACTTAAAATAAGAATGTAAAATGCGCACTTAAGGTGCGCATTTTACATGGCCACCACCGCCACACATCGAGGAGCTTTGTATGAATTTTCAATTTCCCATCATCATTGTCGATAAAGACTTTAACACGGATAACATCGCCGGCACTGGCATGCGTGCGTTGGCCGATGCGATTAAAACCCTCGGCACAGAGGTTTTGGCCGTGACCCAAGCGCGCGATTTCATCGGACTCGCGCAGCAAGCCGCACGGGCGAGCGCCTTTATCGTGTCGGTCGATGAACCAGAAAACGGCGAACACCCGCACGAGGACATGGCCGCGCAGTCAGTGCGCGATTTGCGCAGTTTGGTGACAGAAATCCGCCACCGCAACGCCGACATTCCTTTGTTTCTCTATGGCCGCACACACACGGCACGACACTTGCCGATTGACATCACGCGCGAAATGCATGGTTTCATTCACATGTTTGAGGACACCAATGAGTTCATGGCTCGCCATATTTTGCGTGAGGCTCAAGCGTATGTCGATGGTTTGTTTCCACCTTTTTTTGGCAAGCTGTGCAAATACGCGCAAAACTCTTCTTACTCATGGCATGCACCCGGCCACTCGGGTGGTGTGGCTTTTTTAAAAAGCCCTGTCGGTCAATTGTTCCATCAATTTTTTGGCGAAAACATGCTGCGCGCTGACGTGTGCAATGCCGTTGAAGAGCTCGGCCAACCGCTGCAACACACGGGTTCCGTGCGTGAGTCTGAGGACAATGCCGCGCGGATTTTTAAAGCGGACCATTGTTTCTTTGTCACCAACGGCACATCGACATCCAACAAAATGGTTTGGCATGCGAATGTCGCACCGAATGACATCGTCATCGTCGATCGCAATTGCCACAAGTCCAGCCTGCACGCCATCGTCATGACGGGCGCGATTCCCGTGTTTCTCACGCCAACGCGCAATATGTACGGCATCATCGGCCCCATTCCCAAATCTGAGTTTTTGATGGAAACCATACAGCGCAAAATCGACGCCCATCCCTTCATCGAGGACAAAACCGCGAAACCACGTTTTTTTGTGCTGACCCAATGCACCTACGATGGCGTGATGTACAACGCGCAGACCATTAAAAAAATGCTCGATGGTCAAGTCGAAACATTGATGTTCGATGAAGCATGGATGCCGCACGCCTACTTCCATCCGTTTTACGAAAACTACTACGCCATCAATGGCGAGTCTGGCCGCACCCAAAAGTCAACAGTGTTCGCCACACAGTCCACCCACAAACTGCTCGCTGCGCTCTCGCAAGCCTCGCAGATTCTCGTGCAAGACGCCGTCGAGCAACCACTCGATCGCCACCGCTTCAATGATGCCTTCCTCATGCACACATCGACCAGCCCACAATATGCCATCATCGCATCGTGTGATGTCGCCGCGGCCATGATGGATGGTGCGGGCGGTGAAGCACTCACAGAGGACAGCTTGATAGAGGCGATGGACTTTCGCCATGCCATGCGCAAAGCCGCTGAAGAATACGCCGATGCATGGTGGTTTACAGTTTGGGGGCCTGACACACCACTGCCCGAGCAAGGCATTGGTCAGCAAGCCGATTGGGCGATTATGCCCAATGATCGCTGGCATGGTTTCAAAGGCATTGAGCAAGACATGAATATTCTTGATCCAATCAAGACCACCATTCTCATGCCTGGCCTCGACATCGACGGCGTGTTTGGCGACATGGGCATTCCCGCCACGCTGGTCGCCAACTACCTCGCCGACTACGGCATCATCATCGAAAAAGTCGGTCTGTACTCGTTGTTTTTGATTTTCAACATCGGCACGACCAAAGGCAAGTGGAATACTTTACTCACCGAGTTGCAACAGTTCAAAGACATCTACGATGACAACAAACCACTGGCCAAAGTATTTCCAGAATTCATTAAAGAAAACCCCTGCTATGCCAAACTGGGCATGAAAGATTTGTGCCAACAGATTCACGAAGCCTATAAAACACATGACATCGCCCGCATTCAGCACGACATGTACATCGCCCCAGTCATCCCCGCCATGCGCCCCGCCGACGCATGGGCCAAAATGGCGCGCCGCCAATACACGCGTGTCAATGTGCTCGATTTAACTGAAGAGCACATCACCGGCTCTCTGATCACGCCTTACCCACCGGGGATTCCGTTGTTGGTGCCGGGGGAGAAGTTCAACCGTTTGATTATTGACTTCCTGCACTTTGCATTGGCATTTAACAGCAAATTCCCAGGCTTTGAACAAGACGTGCATGGCTTAATTAAAATGCAGGTCGATGGCGTCACCACCTACTTTATCGATTGCGTGGACGCGTGACAATGTGATGGCAGTGCGCCCAAAAATGCCGCTCAAGTGAGCGGCATTTTTCACACATCATAACCCGTCGGATTTTGGCTCTGCCAACGCCACGCATCGCGACACATGTCCTCGATGCTGTGTTGCGTTTTAAACCCCAGCACCGCTTGTGCACGAGTGGGATCTGCATACACCGAGGCGAGATCGCCCGCACGGCGCGGCGCTATTTGATAAGCGACACGACGCCCCGACACCTGCTCAAAAGCACGCAGCATTTCCAACACCGTCACCGCTTGCCCCGTTCCCAGATTCAACGTGGTTGACTCCTGACCACTGAGCAAATACGCCAAAGCCAACACATGCCCACGCGCCAAATCCATGACGTGAATATAATCACGCTCGCCCGTGCCATCGCGTGTGTCGTAGTCATCGCCATACACCGAGAGCTTCTCGCGCAGACCCACTGCGACTTGCTGCACATACGGCATGAGGTTGTTCGGCACACCACTCGGATGCTCCCCGATGAGACCCGATGGATGCGCCCCCACAGGATTGAAGTAACGCAACATCGCATAACGCAATCCCACATCGGCGCGCGCCAAATCCGCCACAATGTGCTCCATCATGACTTTAGATTGGCCATACGGATTGCTGGCACTGATGGGCGCATCCTCACCCATGGGCGAGATGCCTTGCGCGCCATAGACTGTGGCGGATGAGCTCAGTACGATGCGCGACACCCCCGCGTTTTGCATCGCTTGCAACACGCTGATGAGGCCTGTGACATTGTTGTGGTAATACGCCAAAGGTTGCGCCACAGATTCGCCAACCGCTTTGAGTGCTGCGAAATGTATGACCGCATCAATGCGCTGCTCGCGCAACACCCGCTCAACAGCGGACGCATCCAACACACTCGCTTCAATCAATAAAGGGCGGACGCCCGTGATGCGTTCAATGCGGTCAATCACAATCGGTGAGCTGTTGATGAAATTATCCAGCAGCACCACCGTGTCGCCACGCTCAATCAGCGCGACAGCGGTGTGCGAGCCGATGTAGCCTGCGCCGCCAGTGAGAAGTATGTTGCTCATAGAATCCTTTTTTAGAAATACCGCACAGAAATTTTCACAACTGCAGTGAATTTTTTTGTAGCCGTCCTGATTTATTTTGCCACAAACACCAGAATTGCCACAATCTGCTGCGGGCTTTTGCGTAAAATACACATGACATATTTGACCACCATTTTACCCAAAACCCACGCAACATCCACCAACATCTATGAAATCTGACACCAGCCCACCCAATATTTACCTCATCGGCGACGTTCAAGGCTGCTCGAAGGCACTGCGCGCATTGCTCAAGCAAATTCCGCCAGATGCGCAGCTGTGGTTCTGTGGCGATTTAATCAACCGCGGTCCCGATTCATTGGGTGTGCTTCAGCAAGTTCATGCATTGGGCGAACGCGCTCGGGTGGTGCTGGGCAATCATGACATCCACCTCATCGCGGTCGCGGCGGGTGCCCGCACATTGAGTCAGTCCGACACTTTGGACGAGATTCTCGCATCGCCCGATAGGGATTTTTGGCTCGACTGGTTGCGCCACCTGCCGCTGGCGGTCTATGAGCACGGCGTATTGATGGTGCATGCGGGGGTTCTGCCGGAGTGGCGTTTGGACGATGTGCTCAATCATGCACATGAGTTAGAAGACATGCTGCAAAGCGATGATTGCGAAAGTCGCCTGCAAACTTTATTTGGCAATGAGCCCAATGCGTGGCACGACGACTTAGAAGGCGACGAGCGTCTGCGCGTCATCACCAATGTATTCACCCGCATGCGCACATTGAATGCGGACCACAGCTTGGATTTTTCGTTCAAAAGCGTGTTGTCCGATCTGCCAAAGCATCTCACACCGTGGTTTGCCGTTCGACCACGCGCCAGCGGCGACACGCCAATTTTTTTCGGCCACTGGTCGGCATTGGGGCTGCACACATTTGCAAACACCACCTGCCTCGACACAGGCTGCGTCTGGGGTCGAGACCTGAGTGCCTATCACTATCCCAGCGGACGCATCCTCACCGCGCGTGAGTAATCACAGCAGACCATCCATGGGTTTCCACACATCCACCATTAAACTCGCCGACAGTCGCCGCCACGGCGCAGGCACAGAGCTGTTCATTGTCGAGGGTGACTCTGCCGCGAGCGCCGTGGCGGCGTTGCGCGACTCAAACACCCAAGCAGTGTTGCCCATGCAAGGCAAACCACTGAACGCCATTAAAGCGGGCCCTGCCAAAGTGCAGGCCTATGGTTTGTTTCGTGCGCTCAATGACTGTTTGGTCGAGACACCGACCGCCGATTTATTTGCCAGCAGCGCGCCGCGTTTTGAACGCATCATTTTGTTGTTTGACCCCGATGCCGACGGCATTCACAGCAGCGCACTGATGCTCATGTATTTTTATCAATACTTGCGCCCATGGCTCGACTCTGGAAAAGTCGAATTGATTCACGCGCCGTGGCTACAAATCACTGTGGCCGAGCGCAGTGAACCTGTTTATGCGTATTCGGAAGCGCACAGTCAAGCATTGCTCACCGACTTGCGCGCACAAAACGTGGCATGCCAAATCGTGCGCTATCGCGGACTGGCAGGGATTGATGGCAAAACACTGTTTGAGAAATGTATTTCACCCGCGACGAGACGCACGCGGGTGATGTCAGCAGCGGATGCACTCGCCGCGATTGAGGTGTTTGGTGGCGCTCCAAAACGCGCGGCCCCAGTCAAATGACAATTGATTCGACAAGGCTCATGCCCAATTAAACCCCACGTTGCATCTGCTCATAGGTTTCCGCAGACATCACGTCCTGACCGAGTGCGCGCGCGACAGCCTCTTGTGTGGCTTTGGCCAGCTCTTGCCGCTGTGTGTATTGTGCGGCGGGGATGATGGGGCAAAAATGCACATTGGCGGTCAAGCCAATGTTTGAGGCCAGCAACCAAAAACTGCCCAATAAACTGGTGTCGCCCGCATATGAAGCCACTTGGCTGTGCCGACCATCTTTGGAGTACGACACGCCGACGGGATAAATATGCAGCGCACTCTCTATCGCGGGCTGAAACAAGTTGCTTTTAAAGGGCAACACATACGTGCCATCTGTAGTGGTGCCTTCGGCATACAGACCAATCAATTCACCATTGCTCGCCGCTTGACTGATTTCTTTATTGGTTTTAGAAATCATGTGTCGATTGCCGCGCTCGACATACAGTGTGCCCGCGCTGGAAACCAATGCACCCAACAGAGGCCATTTTTTAATTTCTGATTTGGCGATAAAGCGTGTTGGCTGAATCGCATTGGTGACAAAAATATCCAACCACGAACTGTGATTGCTCACCAGCAAGCCTCGCATGGGCAGCTGAACCGGCGCGCGCGCCACATTCACCCGCACGCCCAACACCCTCAATAAAATTCTCGACCAACCACGAATGAAATTTTGACGCAAACCCCATCGCATGAAGCGAAAAAACAAGAAGGTCAAAAGCAAACCAATCAACACGTGTAACAAAAACACAGTCAATCGCACCACGCCAACCACGCTGCCCAATACATTCATATCCACTCATCCAATCAATTAAACAACCGCGTACACCACGCGACCACTGACCAATGTCGCTGTGACAGAGGCGGGCAACTCATAAGCCAAAAACGGTGTGTTGCTGTGGCCACCACGAATCACATCGCTCGTTAATGTCCAATCCGCCGCTTCATCAAACACCACCAAATCGGCGTGGGCACCGACCTGCCACAGCGGCTCAGGCAAACCAAGCACGCGATAGGCGCGTGACACGGCACTCGACAATGTCACCGCCAAATCGACGCGCTCCTCGCGCGCCACTTTGACCAACAAAGAAATCAACCACTGCACACCGAGCGCACCCGCTTGCGCGAGACCGACGGGCAAATCTTTCGCATCGGCATCCACCGCTGTGTGGTCAGACACCACCACATCAATCGTGCCATCGAGCACGGCTGCACGCAATGCGGCGCGATCGCTGGATGTGCGCAGCGGCGGATTGAACACAAACTGGCTGTCAAAATAACCCATGTCCGTGTCGACCAAATGCAAATGATGCACATTGACATCACAGCTCACATTGAGGCCTTCTGCTTTGGCGGTGCGAATCAGGTCAACCGCACGTGCAGACGAAATCCGACACACATGCACGCGCGGCGCGGCATTGCCCATGCCGCGCAGAAGCTCAAATAAAGTATAAAGCGCAACGGTTTCTGCCGCCACTGCCACACCCGACAAACCCAAACGCGAGGCATAAGCACCCGATGCGGCGTAGGCATCTTCGCCCTGCCCCAAATAATAATCCTGCGCGCGCAGCCAGACGGGCAAATTAAAACTCGCGGCATATTGCAATGCACGCTGCAAAACTTTGGTGTTTTGAATCGTCACGTCGGCTTGCGAGAATGCCACACAACCGTGTTGCGCCAAACTCGCCATCGGCGCGAGCAGCTCGCCTTGCAAGCCTTGCGTCAATGCGCCAATCGGATACACGTGTGACAAGCCGAGCGCATCGCTGCGTGAGGTAAGCAAAGTCACCAAACTCGACTCATCCAAAATCGGCGAGGCATCGGGCAACACCGCCACATGCGTCACGCCACCTGCGACGGCGCCATTGAGCACATCGGCCATCACATTGTAGCGGTGCCCACCTTTGGCCGAAAAACGTGTCGCCAAATCCGCCAAGCCAAAGCTGATGCAAGCGCCCGCACCGTCAATCACGGTTTGCGCCACGAAGCCTTCGGGCTGTTGACCCACGCCCGCAATTTTTTCATCGATGACATACACATCACTGAATTTTTTGTCGGTGTGACTGGCGTGCACCAGCCGCACATTTTTAATCAATACATGGTTCATGCGCCCGTCCCTCCCGCTAAAATCGCCATCACGGCCATGCGTGCGGCGATGCCGAAACTCACCTGCGGCAAAATCACGGCCTGCGCACCATCGGCCACTTCTGACGCGATTTCCACACCTCGGTTAATCGGTCCGGGATGCATGACAATCGCATCAGGCTTGGCATAAGCGAGCTTCTCGCGTGTCAAGCCGTAGTGGGCGAAATACTCAGATTCCGATGGCAGCAGTGCGCCGTGCATGCGTTCTTTTTGTAGGCGCAGCATGATGACCACATCGACGTCCTTTAAACCTTTTTTCATGTCGTGGTAGACGTGCACACCGAGCTCTGCCAACCCATGCGGCAACAAAGTCTGCGGTGCAATCACGCGCACTTCGGGCACGCCCAACGTGGTGAGCGCATGAATGTCTGAGCGCGCGACACGTGAATGCAAAATATCACCAACAATCGCCACGCGCAGCTGCGTGAAGTCTTTTTTATAGTGCCGTATCGTCAACATGTCGAGCAAACCCTGTGTCGGGTGCGCGTGTTGACCATCGCCTGCATTAATGATGTGAATGTCTTTGCGGCCAATGCGGTTTAAGTGTTGCGCCATTAAATACGGCGCACCGCTTTCGCTGTGGCGCACGACAAACATATCGGCGTGCATCGCGGCGAGATTGTCCATGGTGTCGAGCAGCGTCTCGCCTTTGCTGGTCGATGATGCTTCGATGTTGAGATTGACCACGTCAGCGGAGAGTCGCTTCGCCGCGATTTCAAAAGTGGTGCGCGTTCGTGTGGAGTTTTCAAAGAAAATATTGAACACCGATTTACCGCGCAGCAAGGGGACTTTTTTCACATCCTGATCGGTCAAGGACATGAAGGATTCGGCGGTGTCTAAAATGTGGTGCAAGGTCTCGCGTGACACCCCTTCGAGCGTGAGCAAATGCTGCAGTCGGCCGCTTGCGTCCATCTGCGGGTTGCGGCTGTTGCGCGCAGCGGCCCACGGCACCGGTGGTGGCGTATAAATCTCACTCATGCAGTCACTCCCTCAACATCCGCGCGCAAAGGCACTCGAAAACAAAAACGGTGGTGCTCATCGCGTTCCAGCACCAGTTTATAAACAGGGTCAAAATCGCCAACACCACCGACCCACTGTGCCGCCATCGGCAGCTCGCGGCCACCTCGGTCAAACAACACCGCCAAGTCAACTCGGCGCGCGCGTCCAAAATCAAAAATCTCATTGAGCGCCGCGCGCACACTTCGACCGCTGTTGAGCACATCGTCGCACAGCAGCACATCGCGGTCGTTCAAATCAACGGGCACATCGGTGGTTTTCACATTGGAGCGAATGCCCACCATCGCGAAATCATCTCGATAAAAAGAAATGTCAATCGTGCCGAACGGCTCGGTTAAATTCAAATCAGCGTGCAAGCGCTCTGCCAACCACGCACCGCCTCGATGCACACCGATGAGCACGGGTGGCTGTTCGGCAGTTTCAATTTGCGCGCGCACTTGCGCGAGCAATTGTCCATACAGATGCTCGGCATCGGGAATCGGCGTGGTGGGTGTGTTGAATGAGTTCATACAGAGTCCAAGTATTGTTGCAAAATCACCGCCGCCGCTTTGTCGTCCTGTGGCACGGCGCGGATTTTTCCATCGGCGCGGCGTTGGTTGGTTGTGCCGAGCACCGCAGAAGAATAACGCTCGTCCACTTCAACCACGAGGACATTAAATGCCTCGCGCAGCTGTGCCGCAAAGGCCAAACACGCGGCAGTCATCGCATGCGGCGTGTCGTCGGGCTGACGAGGAATGCCGAGTGCGATGGTGTTGGGTTGCCATTCGTTGATGAGCTTTTTGACAGCTGCTATGACCTGCGCATCGTCGCTGCGCTCAATGATGAGCAGCGGCTCGGCACTTTTTGTGAGTGTGTTGCCAACTGCGACACCGACGCGTTTGCGTCCGTAGTCGATGCCGATGACCGTCGCGACCATCAGGCGTGACCCGCTTGGTCAGACAACATCGCTTCATCGAAACCCAACAAGCGCATCGCTTGATTGTAGCGTTCGCGCGGCAAGGTCTCAAACAAAACATGCTCGTCCGCGGTCACGTTAAGCCATGCATTGCGCGCCAGCTCATCCTCAAGTTGACCCGCACCCCAGCCCGCATAACCCAGCGCAAGCAACATGTGCTCAGGCCCTTCGCCACGCGCGACGTCCTCGAGGATGTCACGCGAGCTGGTCAGGCCGAGGTTGTCCGTGATTTGTATCGTGGCGGCGTATTGGTGAAACGGCGAGTGCAGCACAAAGCCGCGCTCGGTTTGCACAGGTCCGCCGACCAAAACGGTTTCATTGGCATGCGCGACATACTGTATCGACATGTCATCGACCACCGCGAGTTTGGTCAACACATCCGAAATCGTCACATCCGAGCTGCGGTTGACCACAATGCCCAGTGCACCACTCGCATTGTGCTCGCAGACATACACCACGGTGCGCTCAAACGCATCGCCAAGCTGGCTGGGCATGGCGATGAGAAATTGACCGACCAAATTAAGCGGCATGGCGGGCGATGGGGGTGTTTGCGTGGCGGATGTGTTCATGGGCATCATTTTACCGTAATTTCGACGGATTGAACGCCCTGCGTGGGCAGGGCGTTCAATTAATTTTCATTCATCGCAGACCTCTCCAAACCGCTCTCGCTAAACCACCCACCACAGGATTGTGACAGCCACGCCAGCGGCATCGCTCATGGCGTCTTGCAAGGTGTCTTTGATTGAAAACCACTGTTTTTGTTGCGCCACACTGCTTTTAATCAACCAGACCTGTGGTGGCATCTCTGGGCGGGCCGCCGCTGCTCGCTCGCTGGCCACATCGTACAACGCGTCCAGATTGCTGCCGAAATAATCAGGGAAACCCAAGCGGGTCGCCATCACGGCCAGTGCGTCAAATGCGCTGGTCGCCTCGCGCCAATCAATCACGACCACATCCGCGCCAATCTCATCGACACACACCCGCAAAGTCTCGCCCAACTCTTCTGTGTGAATCTCGCGCATTTTGCCCGCCGTGCGGCTCCAAATGTCATCGCTCATGGTTTAACCCTTAAAAAACTGCGGTAATGGTCTGACGTGTAGTAGTACTCGCCACTGCTCGCCACATCGCCTGTGCTGCCCTGACCCGCGATGATGCGGCGCGCGCCGCGATCGCTACTGTTGGGTGTGATGACGGTGTACTCGCGGTAATAGCCTTTGGGCTGATACGGCAGTAATTTTTCGCGATTGCCAAACACCGAGCCATCTTTGCTGTAGGGAAAACGGCCACGCGCTTTAATCGTGTCAATCACCTGTTGCGCCTCGACGGGCAACTGGTGGTAGGCGATGCCGCTGCTGTTATCGGTGTTGTTGTCCGCACGCTGGTTTGCGCTGCGCTCTTTTTTTGACTCGGCACCACGTGGCGGATTGGCCGATTGCTGTTGGGTCGTGATCGTGTTTTGCGCGTGCGCTGGCACTGCGGGTGCATCTTTGCGCCAGCCATTGCAAGCCGTGACAATCACCATCACGAGCACAACACACAACAACGCGCGCCAGCCGTAACTGCGTTTTAACATGAAGCATTTCCTAAATGACGGTTGGGGTCAGCGACAAAAAACATCTCGGCTCTTGCCAAAGCGACGCACACAAGCCCGCATCAACTTGCATTGACATTGCCGAAATTCGCTTGAACCACGGCCAGCGCGACCATGTTGACAATGCGTCGAACCGTCGATGACGGCGTGAGCACATGCACAGGCTTGGCGGCACCGAGTAAAAACGGACCGACGGCGACGTTGCGCCCCGATGCTGTTTTTAACAAATTGTACGAAATGTTGGCGGCATCGATGTTGGGCAAAACCAATAAATTCGCTTCGCCCGTGAGCGTGGAATTCGGCATGATCTCGCCGCGCATGATAGGATCAAGCGCCACATCGCCATGCATTTCACCATCGACTTCGAGCTCTGGCGCGCGCTCGCGCAGCAGTTGATACGTGGCGCGCATTTTTAGCGCAGATGGTGCATTGCTTGAGCCAAAATTCGAATGCGAGAGCAAAGCGACGCGCGGCACGAAGCCGAGACGGCGCATTTCTTGAGCAGCCATGAGTGTGATTTCAGCGAGCTGCTCTGCGCTCGGGTCGTGGTTGACGTGGGTATCGACGAGAAACACCTGACGACCGGGCAACATCAAACCATTCATCGCGGCATACACGCTGGCACCTGACTTGCGCCCGATCACTTGATCGATGAATTTCATGTGCAAATCCGTCATGCCAAAAGTGCCACAAATCATCGCGTCGGCATCGCCATTGCGCACCATCATGCTGCCAATCAATGTGCTGCGTCGGCGCATTTCGAGGCGGGCATAGTCTTTGGTCACGCCCTGTCGTTCTGTGAGTGCCAGATAGTTTTTCCAATACTCATGGTAACGCTCATCATGGTCGGGGTTGATGTATTCATAATCAACGCCTGCTTTCAAGCGCAATCCAAAACGCTCCAAGCGTTGTTCAATCACGGCGGGACGACCGACGAGAATCGGCTTGCAAATCGCCTCATCGACCAACACCTGCACAGCGCGCAACACGCGCTCGTCTTCTCCCTCGGCGAGCACGACGCGGGTGCCGTTTTCTTTGGTGTATTTTTTCGCCAAGCTGAACACGGGCTTCATGAATGTGCCGCTGTGGTAAACGAATTGTTGCAACGACTCAATATACGCATCCATGTCGGCAATCGGACGCGTGGCGACACCCGAATCCATCGCGGCTTGCGCGACTGCGGGCGCAATTTTAACAATCAAACGCGGGTCAAATGGTTTGGGAATCAAATACTCGCGGCCAAAACTTAAGTTCTGAATGCCATACGCAGAGGCGACCACATCGGATTGCTCTTGTTTGGCCAAATCAGCGACGGCCTTAACAGCGGCCACTTCCATTTCACGCGTGATGGTCGTCGCCCCCACATCAAGCGCACCACGGAAAATAAATGGAAAGCACAAAACATTGTTCACTTGATTCGGATAATCCGTGCGTCCCGTGGCGATAATCGCATCGGGGCGTACTTCTTGCACCAGCTCTGGTAAAATCTCTGGGGTCGGATTCGCCAACACAAACACCAACGGATCGCTCGCCATCTTTGCCACCATGTCTTGCTTGACCACACCCGCAGCAGAGAGGCCGAGCAAAATATCCGCGCCGTCAATCACCTCGCTCAACGTGCGTTGGTCGGTATCTTTCGCGAATTTTTCTTTGTCCTCATCCATCAGCTCGACGCGACCTGTGTAGACCACACCCGCTAAATCGGTCACCCAAATGTTTTCAATCGGCATGCCCAAATCGACCAACAAATCCAAACACGCCAACGCCGCCGCACCTGCGCCCGACGCGACCAGTTTCACTTTTTTAAGGTCTTTGCCGACCACATCCAAACCATTCATAATCGCCGCGCCGACCACGATGGCCGTGCCGTGTTGATCGTCATGAAACACAGGGATGCTCATGCGCTCGCGCAATTTTCGCTCGACATAAAAGCAATCGGGCGCTTTGATGTCCTCTAAATTTATCCCACCAAACGTCGGCTCCAACGCCGCAATGATTTCGACCAGCTTCTCAGGATCTGGCTCATTCAACTCAATGTCAAACACATCAATGCCCGCAAATTTTTTAAACAAAACGCCTTTACCCTCCATCACAGGCTTGCTGGCGAGCGGGCCGATATTGCCCAAACCGAGCACTGCGGTGCCATTGGTCACCACGCCGACCAGATTACCGCGCGCGGTGTAGCGCACTGCATTGGCGGGGTCTTTGACGATTTCCTCACAGGCGAACGCCACACCAGGCGAATACGCCAGCGCCAAATCATGTTGGTTGATTAAATTTTTGGTCGGCTGCACCGCGATTTTACCCGGCACTGGGAACTCGTGATAATCCAGTGCGGCTTGGCGAAACGCGTCGTTGGTGTGTTTGGTCATGACATCTCCTTTGGCGATTTTTTTCCATTTTACGCCAATTGAAGCGTTCACAACATTGGTTTCGCATGCCTTTTTTTTAAAACCGTGGCATCATGTCGCAGACATCCCTTTGAATAAACACCATGCGCGAATTATCCCAATGCTCCGCTTTACTATTTGATGGCTCAAGCGCAAATGCGGTGAGCCGTTTGTTTGTGGGCGCGTCACAGGCTTGGATGGTGCATGCAGACGATGGCGTGGCGGCTTTCCAACAAGCGTTGCACGACATCGACACCGCCACGCGCGCGGGTGCGCATGTGGTGCTGTCCATGTCTTATGAAGCCCTCCAGTCATGCTCGGTCGGCGCGGGCATGCCATGGCAGGATAAGCCCAGCGCGCACCCAGACATTGAGCCGACGCCTTTATTACAAGCACTGGTGTTTGATGCGCCGCGTCGCCTGAGCCGCGCCGAAGCGCTCGATTGGCTCAAACAGCAAGGCGCGACAGCGAGCACACTGCTCACGCCGACTGTGCCGCTGGTGTCTGAACGCGAGTTTGCCGACGACATCGACTCCATCCGAGCACTCATCGCTGCGGGCGACAGCTATCAGGTCAACTATACATTTCCCGTGTTGTGCGACCTGCTCGCCACCCACGATGCCGATGCCGCACATCACGATGATGCATTGGCCAAAATCTATCATCAGTTGGTGCAGGATTTGCGCATTCCTTACGGCGCGTATTTGACACTGCCCGCGAACTCTCTGCTGTCGTTCTCGCCCGAGTTATTCGTTGAACTGAACCATCACACATTAACCTGTCGCCCGATGAAAGGCACGATGGCGGTCGCCGAAACCGACAACGAAACCACGCGACGCGCGGCCATGCTGGCGGCGGATCCAAAGAATCGTGCAGAAAACTTAATGATTGTCGATTTGATGCGCAATGATTTGTCCGCGCTGTCATGCACGCGCCACGTGCGCGTGCCGACATTGTTTGAGGTCAAGCGCTACGGCGCGGTGTTGCAAATGACATCAACCGTGTGCGCCGATTTGCATGCGCAGCCGAGTTTGTCTGAACTGTTCAATGCGGTTTTTCCTTGCGGCTCCATCACGGGTGCACCGAAGCGGCGTACGATAGAAATCATTGACGCATTAGAACCCTACGCGCGCGGCGCCTACTGCGGTGCGATTGGCCACATTGAGCCCGCGGCGGATGGAAAAATCAATGCCACTTTTTCTGTGCCGATACGCACATTAGAAACATCAGCGACGCCCATCATCCAGCACGCCGCGACACCGAGCAGACACGCCATTGCGCGCTGGCCGATACAACTCTCTGTCGGTGCGGGCATCACGCACGACTCCAATGCGGCCGATGAGTGGCAAGAGTCTTTGCTCAAGGCGCGCTTTCTCACGCAACACACCCAGACCTTTGAGCTCATCGAAACCATGCGCGTCACACAAAATGACGATGCTCTATGGCAAGTCACATTGCTCGATGAGCATCGCGGCCGCATGGCGAACAGCGCGCGTGCGCTGGGTTTGCCATTTGATGCGACAGAGTTTAACGACGCTGTGCACAGCGCCACCACACGCATCGTCACCCATCCGTCCGAGACGCCACCTGATGCGATTCGCCTGCGACTGGCATTGAGCCACGACGGTTTTTCACATGTGTTGGCCGTGGCAGAGCCGACACCCGACTGTGCACTTTTTTCTATTCACCCGACACACACCGATTCGCGCAATCCGTTTTTGCAACACAAAACCAGCGTGCGCGTGCAGTACAACGATGCGCTCTGCGATGCGATTACGCGTGGTTTGTTTGATTATGTGTTTGTCAATGAGCGGGGAGACATCACCGAGGGCGCGCGCAGCAATATCTTTATCTGTCTCCATGGCGAATGGCTCACGCCGCCACTGCACTGCGGTGTCTTGGCGGGCGTGCAACGCGGACAACTGATACAAAAACTAAAGGCCCAAGAAAAAATCTTGAGCGTTGAGGATGTGCGTGGGGCAGAAAAAATACTGTTGTGCAATGCGCTGCACGGCGCGATAATCGCTCGCCTCGTTTAGCGAGCGTGATGGGTTAAACCCCGTACCGACTGCGATACGCCGCCACTTGTGCACGGTACTGCACCAACTCGGCGGCATCGTTGTTGTCCAAATACGCCATCAAATCATTGAGGTTGGCAATCGAGAAAACGGGGATGCCGTATTCATTCTCAACGTTTTGCACCGCCGAAAACTCACCGACATCATCGGCCGTGCCGCTTTTCTCCATCCGATCGAGTGCAATCAAAACCGCCACAGGTGTCGCACCCGCAGCACGCAGCATCTCGACCGACTCGCGCACAGACGTGCCCGCAGAAATCACATCATCGACAATCACCACGCGCTGACCTGCCAATGGCGCACCGACCAATGTGCCGCCTTCGCCGTGGTCTTTTGCTTCTTTGCGATTGTACGCATATGGTGTGTTGGCATTTTTTTGCGCGAGCGCCATGGCGGTCGCGGCGGCCAGCGTGATGCCTTTATACGCAGGGCCAAACAACGCATCAAACTCAAATCCTGCGGCGCGCTGCTCGAGCAACACACCCGCGTAAGCGGTGGCGAGCTGTTGCAAACTTTCGCCGTCGTCAAACAACCCCGCATTGAAAAAATACGGCGAAATGCGAGCGGCTTTGGTTTTAAACTCACCAAAACGCAAGACGTTTTTTTGAAGGGCAAAGGCGATGAATTGGGCGGCAATTGTCATGGTGTTTCTAGTTCATTCAAGGTTTAAGTGGAAGGTGTTTCGGCCAAGTCAGCATCTGCTTTGGGGGCAACCCAACGTGCGATGAAAAGACCCAGCTCATAAAGCAAGACCAAAGGTATGGCGAGCAACAGCTGTGACGCCACATCTGGTGGCGTGACCACAGCGGCGATGGCAAATGCACCGACGATGACGTATGGGCGCGCGACTTTGAGTTGCGCGAGTGTGACGATGCCCAGTCGCGTGAGCACGACGACAACGACAGGCACTTCAAATGTTAAGCCGAAGGAGAGAAACATGGTCAAGCCAAAACTCAAATACTTGTCAATGTCTGTGGCCATCTCGACGCCGATGGGCGTGAGTGCGGCCATGAGTTTAAACACCGTTGGGAACACGAAAAAATAAGCAAAGGCGCTGCCGACAATAAATAAAATATAACTCGAGGCAATAATCGGCACAACGAGTTTTTTTTCATGCTGATATAACCCTGGCGCAATGAAAGACCAAGCCTGATGCAACACGACGGGCAGCGCGAGGGTGAAGGCGACCCACATGACGAATTTAAGTGGCACAAAGAAATTTGAGGTGACATCGAGCGAGAGCATGCGCGAGCCTGCGGGCAGATTGTCCAACATGGGCTTGGCGAACGCACCAAAAATATCGTCGCGCCAATACAGCAGGCATAAAAAAATCACCAGCACGGCGAGCGCTGATTTCATCAAGCGCGAACGCAGCTCAATCAAATGCGTCATCCAACCCGTAAGGTTGGTGTCATTGCTGGTGTCGGGTAATTTTTGAGTCATAGCGTTCAATAAAAAAGCGTGTTTTGCAACGCGCCTGTGTCACTCGTCTGGCATCAAACAAAAAACGACACTTTGGGTTTGCTCGTGTGTGCGGCGTAGCGACGATGGCGCGCCATGCGCGCCGCCTCGCTGGTGACGCGGGATTTGATGCCGTTTTGCTGTTTGTACCACTGTGGCACACGGCCTGTTTTGACGCGCCAGTGTGCACGTCCTGTGCGCTTGGCGATGTGTGCGGGATAGGGCTGTTCGGCATACGACTGGCCAATGTTGCTCGCGCCGCGCACCACGTTCTCGGCTGCACTCCATTGATCGCGCACGGTTTTTTCCACATCATTGAAATCATCTTTGATGCTTTGCCCCATGTCTTTGAGATCAGCCAGCGCCATGTCTTTGCTCACCTCGTCTTTGACATCGCGCAAATATCGCTGCGCGCGACCCAACAAAGTCCCCGCGACACGGGCGACACGAGGCAGGCGCTCGGGACCGAGCACAATCAGTGCGACCACGCCGATGATGGCGATTTGTGAAAAGCCAATGTCAAACATGTGTTTGGCTTATGACTGTTTTTCGTGGCGCTTGGTGTCGGCCACGTCGATGACTTTGTCTGTGGCGTCGGTCATTTTTTTAGCCTCGTCTTCGCTGTTCATGCCGTCTTTAAAACCTTTAACGGCAGAGCCCAAATCGTTGCCCATGTTGCGCAATTTTTTGGTGCCAAACACCAGAACCACCACCACCAATAATACCAATAAATGCCAAATGCTGAATGCACCCATGTCTCACTCCTAAAATTTTAAATTTATAAATTAAACCACGTTGTTACGGAAAAGCACGCCAAGGACGATCGCCTGCGAGCACATGCAAATGTATATGGTACACCTCTTGCATACCATCGGGCCCTGCATTCATCACGACCCGTAAACCACCTTCTGGCAACGCTCTGCCGCCATTTTCTGAAGCAAGTTTGGGGGCCATGGCCATCATTCGCCCAACAATCGCCTCATCGGCTGGGCGGACATCGCCCAGTGTGGCGATGTGAGTTTTTGGCACGATGAGCAAATGAACGGGTGCAGCTGGGTTGATGTCGTGAAACGCTATCAACTCGTCGTCCTCAAATACTTTTTTTGCAGGGATGTCGCCTGCAACTATTTTACAAAAAAGACAGTCATGCATCTGACTCACTCCTTATTTTCTCGAGCCACAGCTGCGGGCGGCGCTTTTAGTGTCTCGACTCGCGAGGCTTTTTCGTCCAATCCTGACATACCTTCGCGGCGTGCCAGTTCTTTGACCACATCTTTAAATGACAGATTGTAGTACGATAACATGACCATGGTGTGAAAAACCAAGTCCGCCGACTCATAAACAATTTTGCTCGCGTCTTGGGTCTTGCCAGCCATCACGACTTCGACCGCCTCTTCGCCGACTTTTTTGAGGACGGTGTCCTCACCTTTATGTAACAGGCGTGCCACATAAGACAGCTCTGGATCACCGTCGCGGCGCGAGGCGATTAACTCATCCAATTGTCCCAAAACATCCACAGCATTCATGGTATTTCCCTCAAAATTTATTTTTTATAAATGTCGTCTGGTGATTTAACCACAGGCTCAGTCACTCGCCATTGTTGTGTCTCAAAATCATAGGCCTCAAAAAAGCAACTGTGACGCCCAGTGTGGCAAGCAATACCGCCATCCTGCACCACGCTCAGTAACAACACGTCCTGATCGCAGTCAACGCGCACCGACTGGACGTGTTGAACATGACCCGATTCTTCGCCTTTAAACCACAATTTATTGCGCGAGCGCGAAAAATACACCGCGCGACGCAAAGCCAATGTTTGCTCAAGTGCCTCTCGGTTCATCCATGCAAACATCAGCACTCGGTTGGTGCCGTGCTCCTGCGCAATCACAGGCACGAGGCCATGGTCATCCCAACGAACGTGGTTCAATACATCTGTCATTTTACGTCAATTCTCTTTGCTAGATTAAATCGCTTCGATTTACCTTCATGGCAATCGTGTGAAGTTTCAACTGGTGATAGGCATTCAACATCACAAGCGAATCGAAATCCCCTGCGCCGCCATCAGTTGTTTCGCCTCGGCCACCGTGTGTTGGCCAAAGTGAAAAATACTCGCCGCGAGCACCGCATCGGCGTGGCCCTCTAAAATCCCATCCGCCAAATCCTGCAAACCACCGACACCGCCCGAAGCCACCACAGG
>CALMCK010000060.1 GCA_937862845.1 uncultured Burkholderiaceae bacterium
ATGGTTTCACCCAAGGCTCGACCCAAGCCGAGTATCGTGCCACCAACGGCACCGATTTTTGTGTATGGAATCACGACATTGCGCACCACTTCCCAAGTCGTGCCGCCGAGCCCGTAGGCGGACTCTTTGAGCATCGGTGGCACGAGCTCAAACACATCGCGCAGCACCGCCGTGATGAATGGAATAATCATAATGGCCAACACCACACCCGCGGTGAACACACCCACCCCCAGCACAGGTGCTGCAAACATTTGACCTATCAACGGGATTTTTCCCAATGTGGCTATCATTAAAGGTTGCACGTATTTCGTCATCAACGGCACGAGGACAAACAAGCCCCACATGCCATAAATAATTGATGGAATCGCAGCGAGCAACTCAATCGCCGTCGCCAAAGGGCGGCGCAACCAGCGCGGCGAGAGCTCAGTGAGAAAAATCGCAATGCCAAAGCTCACGGGCAAGGCAAGCAAGATGGCAATCCCTGCAGTGAGTAACGTTCCGACAATTGGACCGAGCGCGCCATAGACATTCGCAACAGGATCCCACGCTTCCGTCCAAAGAAATTTAATGCCTTGCGTGCTGAATGTCTCTGAAGCGCTAAAAATCAGCGAACCAATAATCGCTACAATGGTCAACAACACAATCAAGGCATTGATTAACGTCAGATTTTTAAACGCCAAATCCAACCATGGCTTGCGCAATTGGTTGGTTTGACTTTGAGGTTGAGGTGTACTCATCGAGACTCTCATTTTCTATGGTTGACAAAAATTTTGATTCTGTAAAAAGTGCTTTTATAAATCGAACGTCGCCACTTCGCTTCAACTTATAAAAACGCCCTCAATTTGATACAGGGCATCCAAAAAAACAAAGACGCGCACAAAAACAGAACGCGTCCTTGCTTAAAGATTACATCAATGCTTTACCAGACGCATCGGTGATTTTCTTCCATTCGTTTTTAATCAAATCAACCACATTCGCTGGCAAAGGAATGTAGTCCAGCTCAGATGCTTGCGTTTGACCTTTGGTGTAACCCCAGTCCAAGAATTTTAAAACTTGCAATGAGTTTGCCGAGTTTTCTGGCTTGGTGTGCATCAAAACAAATGCAGTACCTGTGATGGGCCAAGCCTTCTCGCCCGCCACATCAGTCAGAGACGCGGCCATACCAGGTACGCTCCAGTCGGCTTTTTCAGCGGCAGCTGCAAAAGTTTCTGCTGAAGGTGCCACTGTTTTGCCATCTTTATTTATCATTGACGCTGAAGTGATGCCGTTTTTCTTCGCGTACGCATACTCAACATAACCGATTGAACCTTCAAATTGCTTCACGTTGGTCGCAACGCCTTCGTTGCCTTTACCGCCAATCGAGCCTTCCATCCATTTTTGCTCTTTATTGGCGCCGATTGCTTTCCAAGTTTCGTTGGTTTTAGCAAGGTACTCTGTGAACAAATAAGTCGTGCCAGAGCCATCTGCGCGGCGAACCACTTTGATGTCTTCATTCGGCAGGTTGGCATCTTTGTTCAAAGCAACGATGGCAGGGTCATTCCATTTTTTGATTTTACCTGCGTAAATATCACCCAAGACTGCGCCATTAAAAACCAATGCTTGCTTCAAGTCTTTAATGTTGTACACCGCCACCACACCACCCATGGCTGATGGGAATTGCACCAAGCCAGCTGCGGCCAACTCATCTGCTTTCATTGGGGCGTCGCTTGCACCGAAATCCACCGTTTTTTTCTTGATTTGGTCAATGCCAGCACCAGAACCAACCGATTGGTAGTTAACTTGCACACCTGTTTCTTTATTGTAATCAGCCGCCCATTTACCAAACAATGGGGCAATGAAAGAAGAGCCTGCACCATTCACTGCAGAGCTGGCACCGTCTTTAGCGCCGCATGCTGTTAATAAAACCGAAGCGGCCAAACCTGTCATCAAAAATTTCAAACGCATTGTGTATTCTCCATATGGTTACACGAAATCTATCATCAAGAAATGTTCTAGCACTCTTGCTGCGAACAATGCGACTATAAACC